>NZ_JCAXEA010000030.1:0-57902 GCF_059759125.1 Arthrobacter sp. GQ119
CGGCCGGATCCACGGCCCCAAGCCGGGCGGCCGGGGCCGGGAGAGCGGAAGCCGCCGTCGTGGGTTCGGTGCCGGGTTCGGTGCGCCAGCCGGTGGTCCAGCCGGTGGTTTTGCTGGCCGGGCCGGCGGTGTTGATCGCTGCGGTGCGGGTCCGCTCGACCGCGGCGGCGGCGAGCAGCTGGATGTGCTCGACCCGGCGGGACAGCTCCTCCGCCAGGCCGGCGAAATCCGCAGCGTCCCCGAAACCGGCCGCGGCCAGTTCCTCTGGTGCGGACTCCACCGCCGCTTCCACCAGCGCGAGGCAGGCTTTGAGATTAGCGGAAGCACCGCCGTCGGACGAAAAAGTGTCCGCAACGGCGCTAGCCGTTTCAGTCCCGCCGGGAGCACCGGCGTCGGACACCACGCGGTCCACAAGCCCGGAATCTGACATGGAAGCGGGAACGCTGAAGAGCCGGCGGCTCCGCAGCAGGGAAGCCGCGCTGAAGCCGGACGTTACCGTCCGGCCCGCGGTGTGATCCGCTGCGTTGTCCCCCATGGCTTCCATAGGAAAACTTTCTCAGAGGGGTGTGACATTTTTAGTGCGGCCGGGAAACCCGGATGGAAGGAGGAATCGGGATGGAAACGCGGAGCCTGCTTACGCCTCGGGGACGGTGGAGTCGCGGTTCACGGAGCCGCTCTCCGGACCGGAGCGGGACGATGACGGTTCTTTCTGCCAAGGCCAGCGACCAGTGATTTCCAGTTCCAGTGAGAAACTCAGGAAGGTACGGATGAGCACAATGAGCGCCAGCACGCCGACGCTTTCATAGGTCGGCGCCACGGCTACGGTGCGGATGATGTCTGCCGCCACGAGGAGTTCCAGCCCGAGCAGAATGGAGCGGCCGAGCAGCTGGCGGTAGGCGCGGTAAACGGACATCCGTTCGGCGTCTGCGGGCAGGCGGCGGGGCTGGTAGCCGCGCAATGCCATGGGGATCGAGACGACGGCGCCGATCACCATCACGGCCACGCCCGCGAAGTCCACGAACTTGCCGACTGCTTCTATGATGTGCTGAAAATCCACCGCCGTGCCCCCGTCGAATGTCTTGGTCGTCTCCATCCGCGCTTACGGTTGCGGCTGTCCCCGCTCCGCCCCGCCTCTCGACCCCAACTGCCGCCTGAGATCAGCCTACGGGTGGCGCACGCCAACGCCCGCCAGGATCGCGCGATATCCCTCGCGGAACGTCGGATAGACAAAGGAGTAGCCCGTTCCGCGCAGCAGTTTGTTGCTGCACCGCTTGTTGCCGCCGCGCCCGTCGCCGATATTGCCCGACGGCGGATCCTGCAGCCCCAGTTCTGCCGCCAGGAAGCGCAGCACGTCGCCGAGTTCGGCTGGGTCGTCGTCCACGCCCAGGTAGAAGGGAGAAGGTGCGTCGTCCATTGTGCACAGCTGAACGATGGCGCCGGCCGCATCGTCCCGGTGGATGCGGTTTGTATAGCGCGGTGCAGTCGGGACTACGGCCGTGCCGGTGCGGACCTGATCGATCAGCCTCGTGCGCCCCGGGCCGTAGATGCCTCCGAGACGGAGAACCACTGCGGCCGTTGGCGTTTCGCGCAGGCGCTCGTGGAGCAGATCCTCTGCCTCGCGGATGATGCGGCCGGAGAAACTGCCCGGCATCGGCGTCGTGTTTTCGTCGATCCAACCCCCGCCCGCGTCGCCGTAGACAGCGGTGGAGGAGACGAACAGAACGCGGTGCGGCGTCACGCCGTCGCGTTTGAGGGCGTCCAGAACGTGGGAGAGTCCGTCCACATACGCGGCGCGGTACGCCTCCTCGGTGGGCGAATCAGCGGCAACAGCCACGACGACGGCGGTAGTGTCCGCCGGGACCGGCGGAAGGTCGGGGGAGCTCAGGTCAGCCGCGACTCCTTCGATCAGTGCCGGGAGCTTCCCCGGCGACCGCCGCCAGCCCACAACGCGCTGCCCGCCTGCGGCGAACCGCAGACCGGCTTCGGTGCCCAGATCGCCGCAGCCGGCCACAAGGATAGTCATACCTCCCAGTCTGCCAGTCCACCCGCGGGAGCCGTGAACCGGACCGTCACTCCTGACGCACGACCCCTACGGGACAATTTTGGCCACCGAAGGCGCGGGGCGAGGAGCCGGGGTCGGTTGCTGCAGTTGAGAGTGCACGTTGAAGAAAACACCAAGAAGAAAGACTGTCACCACCAACGGCAGAAGCAGGCGCGGATAGTTCGTTGACTCCTTGCGGTTCCCGCGCCATGGGCGCGTTGGCGGGTGAACGGGAATCTGACGTGCACTTCGCCACTGTTCCAGTGATACCGCTGGCCGGGCGGCGGGCGAGTAGTCCGGGGCGCCAATGGGCAAGTGCTTCGTGGTCAGCAGCGTTGGATTCGTGTTTCCTGCCAACAGTTGCTTTAGGTAGTCGTGGATGACTTCTACGGTCATGGGGTCCAGCACTGCCGGGAGGTCGCCAAGAGCGTCGCGCAGAGTATGGAGGCCTTCGACCCTGGCGCCGCTGGTGGTGAGGCCCCGCATGGACGGCTGTCCCACCATGCAGAACCACCCTTGGGCGTAACGGCGGTGCTGCGGTTCAAGCAGTGCGGCAACGGCGGCGCCTTGCTCGATGACGCCGGTAACCTCGCGCTCTCGGGAGTATCCATTCTGCCTGAGGACGCCGTCGCGGAGTTGGACGTTGCCTGTCCAGTTCTTTGCATCTACGACTATCACGCCACCTGGACCGACGAGGACATGGTCCAGGTTGGCTTTGGGCCGTCCCGGCCAGCGGACGTCGTGCAGAACCCGCCAACCGTGCGTCTGTAGTTCTTCCAGAATCCGCGCAACGCGGGCCTCGCCCTCGGCCCCTGCTGCCCAGGCACGCTCCGCCCGTTCGGCATGATCGAGTTGGCTGCGCAGCTTAGCCACACGTTCCGCTGCCAGTCGAGCCTGCTCTGCGGCTCCGTCGCCTGCCCCCAATTTGGTCCCCAATCCACATGGGTGCGCCACGACGACGAGGCGCACGAGGACCACTGTATTCGATCAGTACGTCCCGGGGACAGGCCTCCTAGGACGCCAACCAGGCTCCCGGCTTAGAGCGCAGGGACCGGGAAGAATACCCGCGGGTCCTGCAACAGGGCGGGGTAGTCGAAGGCGGATCGGTCGATGATCTCGGTGACTTTGAAGTTCCGGCCGAAGCGGCCGTCGTCTAGGGTGATGGGGCGCCCAAGCACCATTCCGACGGCGAACCTGCTGCCACCCTCAAGAGGGACGGCTACGGGGGACTTGCCGGGAAGCGTGGAGAAGGCGGCCTCTTGGCGCTGGCGTTTCCGCGACGGCTTTTTGACTTGCTGCTTGGGAGGCAACTTGCGGGCGACCTTCAGCGGCCGGCGGGAGCCTGACTCCGCGTAGACCGGCTGGTAATCGTCCTCCGGGTTCTCCGCAGTGACTGCGGCTCCACGGCCCACGGCCGGCAGCCCGACTTTGTCCAGGCGCTCCGGGTCGATGTCGCCAACGTGTTCGCGCAGGATCCACAGGACGTCGCCTTCCGGATCCTCGGGGAGGAACTCGTGGCGCGGCTCAGGCCAGACGTACTCAAGGTCGGGTTCCGTGTCGGGGAAAACCGGCGTGTAGAAGCGCGGGTCTTTCCTGATCAGGTTGGACCGGTGACTCAGGTGCAGCTCGGGGTCGCCCAACCACGGCGGCATGGGAATCTTGGCCGCGTACGCGGGGTGGGCAGCCTGCGGGGCGAACTCGCGGATGTTGTCGCGGGTGTTGTCCGCGAATCCGCGCTTTTCCCATTCATCGGCCATGGCCAGGCCATACATGGTCAGGGCGGGGACGTAGCCCATCCACATGCGGATGGCGGGATGCGACTGCCAGCCGTACTCCGGGATCACCAGCGCACGGAGTGTTTGCAGCGCCTCGACGCGCTGCTTGCCGAGCCTGGCAGGGTCCAGCACAGCGGCGCTTTGCTGGAAATCGGAATAGGGAAGGAAAGTCTGCATCTTTTCAGTCTGAGGCCCCGCGCCCGATGTGCCAATTACGGTGTCACGGCCCACAACCATTTCCTGGGCCATGTGCCCCGCTGCATGTTCACAATGTGGACCCATGCATACAGGCGGGGCGGTAAACCACTAAGATAGCCGAAACCCGAATAGCGTCTGGAAGCCTTCACATGACTCTTACCTCCCCTGCGCCGTCAGTAACCGCGGCCTCAGCACCTGAATCCCACGCGTCACAGGCACCCCAGCCGTTTGTTCCGAAGTACGGCAAGATGCTTGGCCCCGAGGCGAACGGCATCCTTGTTCTGGACGAGTTCACGCTGGATCCGGCCGCCGCCCGCAAGGAGCAGCATGGATTCCGTGCCGCGCTTGCGTCCGTCTCGTTGACCCTGCGCCGACTGGTCGCTCTCCGCCTCGTGATCGCCATCGTGGCCATCGCTAATCTGCCACTGTTCCTGATGTCGACGGGCTGGTGGATCTACGCTGTTTCACTGTCGGTGGTCATCGGAGTGCACTTGGCCGTGAACTGGCTGAACCGCCACGAGCCGCGCGTGAAGCAGCGCCACGAACTGGAACTCCACCGGCACCGTGAGCGCAGCACCAATTACCGCAAAGTCCGCGACGCCGTGAAGTTCGTCATTGACACGCCTTCCCGCATGAACGAGCACCTCTACCTCGAGCTGCTCCACGCCAAGCGCGTCGCCCTTCACCTGGCCTCAGGCACCGTTGCCCTGCTCGACACGAGCGACGACGCCGCATGGAAGGTCCGCATCGTCCGCGAACTGCCGTCGGCCGCCTGAGCGCCGGCTCAAAGTACACCGACTTAAATACAGCGACGCCGGGACGTCCTCCGCGAAGGGGGCGTCCCGGCGTCGTTACTGCTTTAAGCGGTCGTATTGCTTTAAGCGCGTGGCGCTGGCGCGACGGCTCTGATTAGACGGCAACTGATTCAGCCGACAACTGATCTAGCCACCAACCGATAAGGCGGCACCGATTAACCGGCGACGCCGGAACCCCACCTCGAACAGGCAGTTCCCTGCCGTCGTACTGCTGTGAGGGCAAGTTAAAGAAGAATGCCGGGCGCCCCGCAAACGGGGCGCCCGGCACTGTTCTACAGGCAGCCAGTTACTGTCAGCAGGCCTGCTGACTAGGCGGGAAGCTGCAGGACCTGGCCAACGAACACCAGGTCCGGATCGGAGATCGAGTCGGCGTTGGCGTCGGCAAGGCTCTGCCAGCCGCCCTTCACGCCGAGCTTTTCGGCGATCTTGCTCAAGGTGTCGCCGGCCTGAATCGTGTAGGTCTCGCCGCTCAGTGCGACGGGAGCCACGTGCTTGGCCTGGGTCTCCACGGGAGCCGGTGCCTGCACAGGAGCCTGGACGGGGACCTGGGTGGCTACCGGGGCCTGGGCAACGGGTGCAGCGGCCTGAACGGGAGCGGCCTGAACCGGCGCGCTCTGCGGCTGGATCTGCGGAGCAGGGGCGCCGCCGCCACCGCTCAGGCCCAACTTGGCGGCGCAGGCGGGCCAGGCGCCCCAGCCCTGCGTGGCCTGGACCTTCTCGGCTACAGCGATCTGCTGGGCGCGGGAGGCGTTTTCAGGTGCACCCGTGCCGCCGAAGCCGGCCCAGGTCTGCGGGGTGAACTGCAGGCCGCCGGAGAAGCCGTTGCCGGTGTTGATGGCCCAGTTGCCGCCGCTCTCACACTGGGCAAGTGCGTCCCAGGTGGAGCCGCTGGTGGCGGTGGGGGTTGCGGCGTTGGCAGCGGTGGCGGAAAGAGCCAGGCCAGCAGCGGAAACGGCCACAAGAGTTGCGCCGCGGCGCGCGGCAGTAGTGAAAGTGGATTTCTTCATTGTGGGATGCTCCTGAGGCCACCCGCGCTCGGTCCGTCCCCGGACGTTGTCGCGCTACCGCCCGCCCCTGACAAACTAGAGGTCATTTCGGTGTCCGCCGGCCGGGCAGTAATTGGTGGAGGCGGCACCGGGCATTCATGGGCCCGCTTCGCGCGGGCATGTGTTCAACGGTAAGGCAGCCGGGCTCCGTTATCAAATCGAGATCATTCTTGACCGTCCAGCCGCCAGAGGTGAGGCCGGATAAATGCGTCCGGCTTCGCTCAGGATTTCAGGGCTGAAGCCAGATATGGCGCCGTCCGGCTGCCTTGGGCGCTCGCGACGGCGGCCGCCGTTCCGGCCGCGACGATCTCACCGCCGGCATCGCCTCCGGCCGGGCCCAGATCGATCACCCAGTCCGCGGCTGCCACGACGTCCATTTCGTGTTCCACGACGACGACGGTGTTGCCGGCATCGACCAGGCGGTGGAGTTGCGCCATGAGCAGCTGGACATCCGCCGGGTGCAGTCCGGTGGTGGGTTCGTCCAGCACATAGAGCGTGTGTCCCCGGCGGGCCCGCTGGAGTTCGGTGGCGAGTTTGATGCGCTGGGCCTCGCCGCCCGAGAGCTCGGTGGCAGGCTGGCCGAGCCGGAGGTAGCCCAAGCCCACTTCCCGCAAGGTCTGCAGGCTGCGAGCGGCGGCCGGAACGTCGTTCAGGAACTCGGAGGCTGCATTCACCGTCATGCCCAGGACCTCCGCGACGTTCTTGCCGCGGTACGTCACCTCCAGGGTTTCGGGGTTGTAGCGGGAACCGTGGCATTCCGGGCAGGGGCCGTAGCTGCCGGGCAGGAACAGCAGTTCCACGGCCACGAACCCCTCGCCCTGGCAGGTTTCGCAGCGTCCGCCGGCCACGTTGAAGGAGAATCGTCCGGCGCCGAAACCGCGGGACTTGGCCTCGTCCGTCGCGGCGAACTCCCTGCGGACCGCGTCGAAGAGTCCGGTGTAGGTGGCGAGGTTGGAGCGCGGTGTGCGGCCGATCGGTTTCTGGTCCACCTTCACCAGCCGGTCCACCTGGTCCAGGCCGGAGACCGGCCCCACCGTCAGCGGCGCGGTGAGTTCGGCGGCGTCTTCACCCAGCGGGTCCGGCCGCCCCGCGCCGGAGTCGGTGGCGGATTCGGAGCCGGTACCGGTGCCGGCTGCAGCGCCGGAGCCCGCGCCGGCTGCGGCCGCGGTGTCCGGGTGCAGCCGGGCTCCGACCACCTCGGCGAGCACGTGGCTGACCAGGGTGGACTTGCCCGAGCCGGAGACCCCGGTAACGGCGGTCAGGACGCCCAGCGGGAAGTCGGCATCGAGTTCGCGCAGGTTGTGGCGGCTGATGCCGCGCAGTTCCAGCCAGCCTTCCGGCTCCCGGCGGCGAGCCCCGCCGCGCGGGCCGCCGTCGTCAATGCCGCCGCCGCGCGGGCCGCCGTCGTCAGTGCCGCCGCCGCGCGGGCCGCCGTCGTCAGTGCCGCCGCCGCGCGGGCCGCCGTCGTCAGTGCCGCCGCCGCGCGGGCCGCCGTCGTCAGTGCCGCCGTCGACCCCCATCCCCAGCAGTGATCCGACCCCGGCGGAACCGGTGCCGAACAGGAAGGGCCGGGTGACGGACTCCTCGACGTCGGCCAGGCCGGCCACGGGGCCGCTGTAAAGCACTTCGCCGCCGCCCTCGCCGGCACGCGGGCCCACATCCACCAGCCAGTCGGCACGACGCACCACGTCCATGTTGTGCTCCACGACGAACACCGAGTTGCCGGAAGACTTGAGCTGGTCGAGGACGGCAAGCAACGGTTCGGCGTCGGCAGGATGCAGTCCGGCAGAAGGTTCGTCCAGAACGTAGATCACGCCGAACAGTCCGGAGCGCAGTTGCGTCGCGATGCGGAGCCGCTGCATTTCGCCGGGGGAGAGGGTTGGCGTGGAGCGTCCGAGCGCCAGGTAGCCGAGGCCGAGGTCCAGCAGCACCGTGATCCGCTGGAGCAAGTCACGGGTGATCGCGACCGCCACCTCATTGTTCTCGCCGGACGTCTGCATGCGCGATGCGGTGGCTGACTCTGTCAGTTCAGTGGTGGGCCTGATGATTTCCGCGAGTTCGGCCATAGGCACGGCGTTCAGGTCGGCAATCGTGTGCCCGGCAAAGGTCACGGCCAGCGCGTCCGGGGTCAGGCCGGTGCCGCCGCACCGGGGACACGGCCCCGTTTCCATGTAGGCGAGGACCCGTTCGCGCATCGTGTTGCTCTTGGAATCGGCCAGGGTGTGCAGGACGTAGCTCCTCGCACTCCAGAACCGTCCCTTGTACGGCTTGGCCACGCGGTCGCGCTGGGGCGTCACTTCCACCACGGGCTGTTCCTCGGTGAAGAGGATCCAGTCGCGGTGCTTCTTGGGGAGCTTCCGCCAGGGCGTGTCAACGTCATAGCCGAGGTGCGTGAGGATGTCGCGCAGGTTCTTGCCCTGCCATGCTCCGGGCCATGCGGCGACGGCGCCGTCACGGATGCTGAGCGAGGTGTCCGGAACGAGCGAAGCTTCGCTGACGGTGTGGGCGATTCCGAGGCCGTGGCATTCGGGGCAGGCGCCGGCAGCCGTGTTGGGGGAGAAGGCGTCCGAGTCCAGCTGGGCCGCCCCGGCCGGATACGTCCCGGCGCGGGAGAACAGCATGCGCAGGGAGTTCGAAAGGGTCGTGACGGTGCCCACCGTCGAACGGCTGCTGGGAGTGCCGCGGCGCTGCTGAAGTGCGACGGCGGGCGGCAGCCCGGTGATCATCTCCACCTTGGGGTTGTGCCCCTGCTGGATGAGGCGGCGGGCGTACGGCGCCACGGATTCGAAGTATCGGCGCTGGGCTTCGGCGTAAATGGTCCCGAACGCCAGTGAGGACTTGCCGGAGCCGGAAACCCCGGTGAAGGCGACGATGGCATCGCGCGGCACGTCCACGTCCACATTTCGCAGGTTGTTTTCGCGGGCGCCGCGCACCCGGACAAAGCCGTCCGTTGGGTGGTCGGGCATGAGCTCTGTCGCCAGATCCGGCAGAGGAGCAGCGTGCTGGTCACTTCGCATCCAATCGACTCTAGCGGTGATGGCTGGGCCGGGGACTATTCTGGCGGTGTGAACACTTACGACGGCGCCGCCGAACCGGCCGATCCAGCCCCACTTTCCAGCGAACCGGACGGCCAGGCAGCACCGCCGCTCCTCCCCGTGGCTGAATTGCACCTGCACATTGAGGGGACCCTGGAACCGGAACTGATCTTCGCGCTCGCCGAGCGCAACGGCATTGAGCTTCCCTATGCAGATCTGGACGAGCTGCGGGCGCGGTACGAATTTACGGACCTGCAGTCGTTCCTGGACCTGTACTACGCCAACATGGCGGTGCTGCGGACGGCGGAGGACTTCGCGGACATGACCCGTGCCTATCTGCGCCGGGCGGCCGCGGCCGGGGTGCGGCACGCGGAAATCATGCTGGATCCCCAGGCACATCTGTCCCGCGGGGTTTCGCTGGAGACCTGCGTCAACGGGGTGGCCTCCGTCCTCGCCTCGTCGCAGGACGAGTTTGGGATTTCCACGCTGCTGATCGCGGCGTTCCTGCGGGACCTGCCCGAGGAATCGGCGCTGGAGGTTCTCGAAGCGCTGTTGGCGATGAACGCGCCAATTGCCGGCATTGGACTGGATTCCGCGGAGGTAGGCCATCCGCCGGCCAAATTCGAGCGGCTGTTTGCGCGGGCCGGCGAAGCAGGCCTGCGGAGGATCGCCCACGCAGGCGAGGAGGGCCCGCCGTCGTACATCATTGAAGCGCTCGACGTCCTGGGCGTGGAACGCGTTGACCACGGCATCCGGTGCATGGAGGACCCCGAGCTGGTGGAGCGGCTGGTGGCGGACCGCGTGCCGCTGACGGTTTGCCCGCTCTCCAACGTCAGGCTCCGGGCGGTGGATGTGCTGGCCGACCACCCGCTGCCGGCGATGCTGGCTGCCGGCCTGAACGTGTCCGTGAACTCGGATGATCCGGCATATTTCGGCGGGTATGTCGATGACAACTTTGCGCAGCTGGAGTCGGTGCTGGGGCTCTCAGAATTCGACCGCGTCCGGCTGGCCGCCAACTCGATCGGCTCCTCGTTTGCCAGCGATGAGCGCAAGGCGGAGCTGCTGGCGGAACTCTCGGGCTGAGGTCTCTGGGAGGAGGGGGCATGTAATCCCATGTGACGTCCCCGATTGAAGCGGCACGCAGTGAATTGGCCTCCCCGCGTCGGGCAATGTTACGTTTAGGTCACCGGTTGGCGCCACGCCCTTCAGAGGGTCCTGAACGCCGTCTTGTGTGGTAAGTCCCCAGGCGGCATTGCCAGGCGTGGCCGCAGACCGTAACAGACATCGGCAGGACTTTGTCCCCCCATCGGACTGCCGTTTCCGCACTCCCCACAGAGGCTTTTATCACCATGCCTAGGAAAAATCTGCTGGCCATCAGCATGCTCTCGGTCCTACTCGCCACGCCGGCATGCAGTGCCGGGGCCGATGCTCAACCCTCGCGATCATCGGGCGAGGCCAGCACCCGTGCCCAGGCCAATTCCGGTTCCACGTACACCGACATATCGTCGGAGGTAGGCGTTTCCCAGAGGGCGGCAGCCGAGAAGGCCAAAATTGCCGCCAAGGCTAAGGAAGCTGCGGCGAAGAAGGCCAAGGTTGACGCGACCGGAAAGGGTGCGCCGGCGGAGAAGGCCAAGGTTGCCGCAGCCAAGAAGCAAGCGGCGGCGGAGAAGGCCAAGATTGCCGCAGCCAAGAAGAAAGCCGCAGCCAAGAAGGCAGCTGGGGAGGCTGCAGCCAAGAAGCCGGGACCCGGCAAGGCGCCCGTGACGGTTCCGAAGCCTCCTGTCGTAACCCCCAAAGTTCCGAAGCTGCCGGTTGTACCGCCTAATGTTCCGAAGCTGGGGGAGGTACCCCCTACCGTTTCCGATCTGCGGAAGGTAACCCCCACGGTTCCCGAACTGCGGAAGGTAACCCCCACGGTTCCCGAGCTGCGGAAGGTAACCCCCACGGATCCCAACTCCGTCTTGGCACCGTTTGAGCTGCTGGCGGAACTATCGGGCTGAGGGCAGCCGGTGCGGCGTTCCGCGCCAGATCCACCAGCCAAGGGCGGCCACGGCGAGCCCGATCGGGATTCCGTAGGGCGGCAGGCCCGCGTTGAAGCCAAGGACGCCGGCCACGATGAACGCAATGCCTGCCCACGCCGGGAACATGCGCGCCCGCCAGCCTGCGATGCCGAAAACTATCCAGCCGAGGGCAAACAGCACGTAGCTGGACAGGCCGCCGACCGCCAGCATCCCGGACCCGCCCGCGAGAATGGCGCCGGGCGCGACGTCAGCAATCCAGGGGCCAGCGAACCCGTCGAACCACACATTGCCGGCCATGTCCAGAGTGCCGACGAGCGCGAAGCAGAAGCCGATGGCGCCGATGCCGCCGGTCTGCGCTGCATAGCGGAGGTAGACGGACACGAGGGCGAGGACGAGCCCGACGAAGACCACCCAATACAGTGCGTTGGCCACCACGAACGGCGTCTGGCGCATCATGTCGATCCGCTCCAGGTCGGCGGTGAGCAGACGGGCCACGTCCACGGCAGCGAAAGCGAGCCCGGCGGCGAGGGCGATCGGGCCGGCGGCTGAAGCGAGTGGTGAGGACATCTTTCCTCCTCGGCGCTGGGCACCCTCACAGGGGGCGCATCTTGCGGGAGAAGCGCCTGACGGCGGTGGCCGAGCGGGGTGCCTTGCGCCAGGCTGTGCGATCGAAGAAGACGGTGGCCGGGACCGCTGCCAGCACGACCGCGAAATAGATCACTTCGGCGCGGCCTGCGGCTGCACCGGTGAAGCCGAAGGAACCGACGGTGAAGGTGCCCTGGCTGTTGTGGAAAAGGTAGGTCAGCAAGACGCTGCCGCCCGTGCGGTTGAAGAGCCAGACGTAGACGAAGGTGATGATGAACGTCGTCGGCAGTCCCATGGGGCTCAGGCCGTTGAAGAGGACGAGCGGCAGATGCCACAACGCCACCAGGACGCCCAGGATCGCCGCCGAGACGAGCGGTGGCCGGGTGGCCTGCAGCAGGGGAAGGGCGTAGCCGCGGAAGCCCGGTTCTTCACCCAGCGGCCCGTCCAGCCTGTGGTTCTTGAGCCAGGTGCTTGAACGACGCATGGCGGCTCCAAACGAACAGTGCGTGGTGCTCCATCGTCCGCCCGTTCTGCGCCAGGGCGCCAGCGGCGTGGCGGGCCGGCGGCAGAATGCTTGCAGCGGCTTCCCATACCTGCTAGTCCTGAAGAAAGAGGCGCCTCGAAGGTGTGGTGCCGGGCCCTAAGCAGCAGGACCCAGACTATATGAGCGAGTCGAGGAGAGTGCAGCATGCCGCGCAAAAACCCGCGGGTGGAAGAGGCTGACGAAAACGACCTTGAGGTGGGCAAGCCGAAGGACTGGGCAGCGGGCATTCCCGGCGTCCTGCACTCCATCCAGCCTGCACTGAAGCACATGGGCGTGGGCCGGACCGAGAAAACGCTTCTGGCACTGAACCAGAAGGACGGCTTTGACTGCATGAGCTGTGCCTGGCCGGACCCTGGGCACCGCAAGACCTTCGAGTTTTGTGAGAACGGAGCCAAGGCGGTCACCTGGGAAGCCACACCGGTGGTGGTGGCCTCGGAATTCTGGGCAGAGCACCCGGTCAGCGAATTGCGGCAAAAGCCCGAGTACTGGCTGGGGATGCAGGGCCGCCTCACGGAACCGGTCTATAAGCCGGCAGGGGAGGACCACTATCGGCCGGTCAGCTGGGACGAGGCGTTCAGGATCCTCGGCGACAAGCTGAAGGGCCTCGAGAGTCCGGATGAGGCTGCCTTCTACACGAGCGGCCGGACGTCCAATGAAGCCGCCTTCATCTACCAGCTGTTCGTGCGGGCGTCCGGCACCAACAACCTGCCGGACTGCTCCAATATGTGCCACGAATCGTCGGGGTGGGCGATGGGACAGACCATCGGCATCGGCAAGGCCACGATCTCCTACGACGATTTCGCCAAGGCGCAGCTGATCATCATCATGGGCCAGAATCCGGGCACCAACCATCCGCGGATGCTCACCGCACTAGAGGAAGCCAAGGAAGCCGGGTGCACAATCGCGGCGGTTAATCCGCTTCCGGAAGCCGGACTCATGCGGTACAAGAATCCGCAGAAGGTCAAGGGAATCATCGGGCACGGCACGGACTTGGCGGACCAGTACCTGCAGATCCGCGTCGGCGGGGACATGGCCCTGCTGCAAGCCATCTCCAAGCGGGCCTTCGAAGCCGAGGCCAAGAACCCCGGAACAGTGCTGGACCACGAGTTCCTGGAGGCACACTGCCAGGGGCTGGAGGAACTGAAGGCGCATTTGGCGGAGCTCGACGAGGAAACAGTCCTCGAAGCCACCGGGCTGCGCAGAGATGAGATCGACGAACTGGCTGCCCGCTATTTGAAGGCGGACAGGGTCATCATCACCTGGGCCATGGGCATCACCCAGCACAAAAAAGCTGTCGCCACCATCAAGGAGATCATCAACCTGCTGTTGCTGCGCGGCAATATCGGCAAACCGGGTGCCGGCGCCTCGCCCATCCGCGGCCACAGCAACGTCCAGGGGGACCGCACCATGGGCATTTGGGAGCAGATGCCCCCGGCCTTCCTGGACGCCCTCGGAAGGGAGTTCGATTTCGATCCGCCACGCGAGCCCGGCGTTGACGCCGTGCAGACCATTGAAAAGATGCGCGACGGCGGGATCAAGGTTTTCGTGGCACTGGGAGGAAACCTTGTAGGCGCCATCTCAGACACCCACGCCGCCGCGGCAGCCATGGAAAACACTGACCTGACGGTGCAGATCTCCACCAAGCTCAACCGCTCACACACCGTGACCGGCAAAGAGGCACTCATCCTGCCCACCATGGGGCGGACGGAGATCGATATGCAGGCCTCGGGGCCACAGTTCGTATCCGTGGAGGACACCGTCTGCGCCGTGCACGCCTCCGAGGGCAAGGTGAAGCCGGTGGCGCCGGACCTGCTGTCCGAAGTGGCCATCGTGTGCCGCCTCGCACGGGAAACAGTGGCTGGAAAGACGAGTGCTGACTGGGAAGGCTTCGAAAAGAACTACGACCTCATCCGCGACCACATTTCCCATGTGGTGGCCGGATGCGAAAATTACAACGACAAGATCCGGCAGAAGGGCGGCTTCGTCCTCCCGAACGGTCCGCGGGACTCGCGCACGTTCCCCACGCCAACGGGCAAGGCCATGCTGACGGTCAACCGGCTGGAACACGTGGAGCGGCCGGCGGGAACCCTGATCCTGCAGTCCGTGCGCTCCCACGACCAGTTCAACACCACCATTTACGGCTACAACGACCGGTACCGCGGCATCAAGAAGGGCCGGGATGTGGTCTTCGTCTGCCCCGACGACATCGCGGAGCTGGGCCTGAGCGACGGCCAGTTCGTCGACCTTCATGGTGTCTATGAGGACAACGTGGAGCGCGTGATGCGCAAGCTGCGTGTGGTCTCCTACCCCACGGCCCCGGGCTGCGCCGCCACATACTATCCCGAAGCCAACGTACTGGTCCCGCTCGGCAGCGTGGCGGAGGGCAGCAACACGCCGGCGTCGAAAGCGGTGATTGTGAGGCTGGAGCCCAGCACGGTGTGAAAACGGTGTGAAACGGGCCCTCCGGTAGTCCGGAGAACCCGGGTGAGCTCCAGAGAACTCGGGAGGCGCGCATTTCTGCTCCACTTTCGCGGGGCCAGGCCGCCGCCGGACCTGCTGCTTCCGCGGGTTGGCGGGGTCTGCGAGGGGTCCGGCGGCTGCGCCGCGGCTCAAAGTGGTGCAGAAATGCGGGGTGGTGCAGAAACGGGCTGCACAAACGCGCGCGGCATCGGTTCGTGGATTGCTAAGGTGTCGGGCTGCCGCCGTTGACGTTCAGCGTTTCGCCCACGACGAAGCTTGACTCCGCTGAGGCCAGGAACACGTAAGCCGGTGCCAGTTCCGCGGGCTGCCCGGCCCGGCCCAGCGGTGTGCTCTTGCCGAACTCGGGCAGGGCTTCCTTCGGCTGGCCGCTGCTGACCTGCAGCGGCGTCCAGATGGGCCCGGGCGCCACGGCATTGACCCGGATTCCCTTGGGCGCCAGTTGCTGGGCGAGCCCCTTGGTGAAGTTGTTGATGCTGGCCTTTGTGGTGGCGTAATCCAGCAGGGTGGGCGACGGGTTGTACGCCTGGACGGACGTCGTATTGATAATGGTGGAACCAGCCGGCAGATGCGGCACCGCGGCCCTGGTCAGCCAGAACATGGCGTAGACGTTGGTCTTCAGGGTGTGGTCGAACTGTTCATCGCTGATTTCCCCGATGTCGTCCTGGGCTACCTGCTTGCCCGCGTTGTTCACCAGGATGTCCAGGCCGCCCAGCTCGCGGATGGCTGTGTCCACAAGCTCGCGGCAGGTGTCAGAGTCCTTGAGGTCGCCCGGAACCTTCACGGCCTTGCGGCCGGCTTTCTCGATGAGATTGGCGATCCTGGCTGCGTCCTCTTCCTCTTCGGGAAGGTAGGACATGACGACGTCGGCCCCCTCACGTGCGAACGCGATCGCCGTGGCGGCGCCGATCCCCGAGTCTGCTCCGGTGACGATGGCTTTGCGCCCGTCGAGCCGGCCGGTCCCGCGGTAGCTGTCCTCGCCCAAATCAGCCTTGGGAGTCAGCTTCGCGTCGAGGCCCGGTTCGGGCTGGTGCTGCTTTGGCGGCTCGATGTGCTCGTAGGCAGTGACGGGATTCTTGAAGGTGTACTGATCGGTCATGGTGCTCCTCCTGATTATCGGGGTTGAACACGGACAGGGTCACAGTGCTGCTGCTCGGTTTGTTAGTCCTCGGTTTGCGGCTGCTCGGCTACTGTTCGGCGCCGCCGTGGAGTCCGTCGTCGCTGCTGTCGCCCGAGGCTGCCTCGCCGGTGTCATCGGAAAGGTCCATGTTTCCGCGTGCTTCGGCCATGGTTGGGCCGCCGGACGGGACGTCGTAGCGCTCGGGCCGGATGCCGTGGGACTGCTCCTCGATGAGTGCCTGTTCTTCGCTGAAGCGGATGGCGTTGGCGTCGTCACCGGCGTCGCCGGGGGTGTCGTCGCGGAGCTTTGAAGGGTCCGGAACTATGAAGCCTTCGTCCTGGGAGTTCTGCTCACTCGGGTTCTGTTCACTCATCGGTTCATCCTTTCCACTACATGCGGGCGCCCTGTACTCGGCTCGATTCCCGGGCGCATATGATAAGCCTACTTTCTATTATGGACGGCGGGAAATGCTGGTTCTCAAGCCAATTTCAGCGGCCTGCATCTGGGGCTCCAGTCTCATTTCCGGTGTAATCGGCGTCATAGTCAGCCACGACACGCAGTATTAACCGTTTCAAGTGGCCAGATTTAACCTCCACACGGCAAACTACTGAGGGAACAATCGCTCTAAAAGGGGAACCATGCGCAAGACTGCCGCAGAAAACACCAACTTCCGGCTTAAGGCCGTGCTGGACGTGCTGGCAGAGGGGGTGTTGACTGGCGAGTCTCAGAACGCCGGCGAGGTGCTGGCTGAGGCTCTCGTGCGGGTTCCGCTGAACGCCTACGAGGCGGAGCTCCTTAGCGGAGGCATTCCGCGCGGCCACAAGTCACTCACCACTGCCACGGCGAAGCTCGTCAAGGCCGGCTGGCTGGTCAAGGGCCGCTCCGGCTGGACCATCACCGAAGACGGACTGAAGGCCACGGTCGCTTTCGCGGATCCCGCGAGCTTCGCGGCAGCGCTCGACGCCGGAACTCCGGTTCCTGCCGACACGCCCCTTCCGGTCGCGGCTCCTGCCAAGCCGGCCGCCAAGAAGGCGCCCGCTGCCAAGGCTGAGAAAGCAGCATCCAAGGCGGAAAAGGCTCCGTCCAAGGCTGCGAAGGTTGTGGACAAAGCCGCTCAGCTGATCGAGGATGCCGTGGCTCCGGTTGCCAAGGCGGTGCGTGGCAAGAAGGCCGAAGCTGAAGCCTCCGCCGTCGAGTCCGTCCCGCAGCCGGGAGCGGTGGCAGTCGCGGGTGATTTCAACACACTGCTGGGCGCTCCGGAGAACTGGGCGCCGCAGTACGACGAAGCCCAGATGGAGCTCGACGCCATCGACCAGCTGTGGAAGCTGACCGCCGACATTCCGGCCGGCTACTACACCTTCAAGATCGCGCTGAACCGCTCGTGGGACGAGAACTACGGCGCTTTCGGTGCATTCGACGGCCCCAACCACGAACTGCACCACGACGGCGGCCAGCTCACCATCCGCTATGACCACCGCACCAGGGACATCACCGTCAACTAAGCGGTACCGGCTGCTAATTAGCCAGTCATCCAGCCACGAAGCCCCGCTGCCGCAACTCTGCGGCAGCGGGGCTTCGCTGTTCGAGCCTTCCCAAGGAATTCCCAAGGTCCGACGATGCACTATTAGTCCATCGTCTTTTCTTAACCTGCAGAGGGAGGGCTTGATGCGCCGATCGCATCACCAGCAGTTACGGCAATCTCGGGAATGGTCATGGCTCTGATGCTCGCGTCCTGCGGGTCGTCGGGCTCGGCCCCGGCCACCAGTTCGCCGACCACGAGTTCCCCGGCCGACGCCCCGACGGCTTCGGCCAGCGGCACGGCAACAGGATCGCCGGCCACCACCGCCTCCGCCACTCCGGCTGAAGGCTGGAAGACTTTCACTGCGAAGGACGGGTCACTTGCCTTCGACTATCCGGCCGACTGGACCATCAAGGATCCGGCCGGGCAGGCGCCCGCGGGAGGCGGCGTTTTCGTGGAAGTGGCAAAGGCCGACGGCAAGTCCATGGCCACCCTGCGCACCAATATGGTCACGGGCGCTGAATGCACCAAGAAGCAGCCTTATGGAATGTTGGACTCCCAGCCCCTGCCCGCCCTTGCCCAGGCCGGAACGACGCCCCGGTTCACCTTCGAGTCCCGCACAGACCCCGAAGCAACTGACCCGATGAAGGCGACTGTCCTGGCCTACGGCATCACATCCGCGCCCGAACCGACTGGGCCGGAGGCGTGCCCCATCGCCCACTTCTTCACCTGGACGCCCAGCGGGGCGATGTTCGGAGGGGTCTACAACCCCTTCGACACATCGCCGGGGAACGAGCCGCACGTGGACACGCCCGAGGCGTACAAGGAGACGGCGGAATACAAGAACATTCGCAGGATGATCACGTCCCTGCGCCCGGCGGGCTGACAGGTACGCTGGCGACGGTATGCGCCGGCAGCGTGTCCGCGCTTGCCGAATCTGTCGAGGCACTCGGCCCCGGCGCTACATTGGAGTCATGACTGACGTGAATGCCGCCGACGCCGATAGCGTACGCCTGACAGCCCGCGTGACCGGTGCCGTCCAAGGCGTCGGTTTCCGCTACTGGACGGCGCGGAAGGCTGACGAGTTGGGAATCACCGGCTCGGTAAGGAACGACGACGACGGGTCAGTCACCGTTGTGGCGGAGGGCCCCCAGCCGGTGATCGTGGAGTTCCGGCGGTGGCTGGGATCCGGTGAAGCGCCAGGCCGGGTGTCCCACGTTGACGAGAAGCTCTCGCCGGCCGAGGGCGAGTTCAGCAGCTTCGACGTCGTGGTCTGACGGCCGCCGTTCATCCTCCGCCGTTTATTCTTCGAGGAGAGGGCGCGGACTGAGTCCGATGAACGCACCCAGTTCTTCAAGGGCCGACGGTTTGTGGGGCATGTAGTTGGTCAGCTCGGGGGACCGGACGATCACTGCGCGCCACTGCCCGCGGGAAACGGCGACGTTGAGGCGGTTGCGGTTCAAGAGGAATTCGGCGCCGCGGGGTGCTTCGGAGATGGCCGAGCATGCCATGGATACGAGCACCACGGGGGCTTCCTGGCCTTGGAACTTGTCGACCGTTCCCACGCGCACTCCGGACAGGCCCGCCTGGTCGAGGGCCCGCCGGATGGTTTGGACCTGGGCGTTGTATGCGGCCACTACCAGGATGTCGTTGGCCTCCAGCCTCCGAAGGGGCTCATCCCGGCCAGGCGTCCATTTCAGCCCGACATGGTTGTTGGCGAGTTGGACGATCCTTGCCGCTTCCTCTTTGGAGCTTGTGGTGTTGCCGCTGTGCTCCACAGCTACCGTCTCTACCCCGGCGGGAACGCCGTCAAGGTGGCGGTACGTGGCAGCGGGGGCCGCCTCAAGCTTGCCGTCGTAGCTCAGCACGGACACGGCTTGGCAGAGCTGCGGGTGCATGCGCCAGGAATCCGCAAGGAAGTAGCCGAGCTCGGCAGGCATGGTGGCGTGTCCGGCGGACAGCCAGCCGAGGGCTGATTCGTCGACGGGCTGGGGATGGGACCCCTGGGTAACCTGTGGCAGTTGCTGGGGGTCGCCGAGCAGCAGCAGACGCTTTGCGGAGCGGGCGACGGCAAGGGTGTTGGCCAGCGAGTACTGCCCTGCCTCGTCGATGACCAGCAGGTCGAGTGAGCCGGGCGGCACACACTTTCCGGTCATGGTCCAGGCCGTCCCTCCGACCAGGCAGCCACCTTCGGCGTCAAGGACCCGCGCCACATCATTGTCAGTGGTCAGAGCCCACGGGACATCGGAGCCGGTGCGGGGAGCTTTGACGTCCTTGGCCACGACCCGGGGGTCCACTCCTGCCTTCGCGATGGCCGTGCAGAGCATGTTCTCCACGACGGCGTGCGACTGGGCAACGACGCCAACTTTCCAGCCGCGCTGTACCAGGCGGGCGATGACGTGGGAGCCGACGTACGTCTTTCCCGTGCCCGGGGGTCCCTGGACGGCGATGTATGACCGGTCCAGGTCCTCGATGGCTTCCGCGATGGCCGAAACATAGTCTGCAGCGCCCGAATCGTCGTGGGTGACCGCAGGAAGTGACTCCAGCGTGGCCAGCCGTGGAGGCACACGGCGCAGTACGTCGAGACCGGGGTGCTTCGGCAGATCTGGCAGGGCGGACGCCACGAGCCGGGCCAGCTCGGCTAGGGATGCCTCGATGCTTGCTGTGGGAATGGGACGGTCCGGCGTCAGCGCCATCGGCAGCTGATAGTACGGCGGAACCTTGCCGGTGGACTTCTCGGTGATGGTGATGATGGTCTTGCCGGGCTGGTCGGGGTGGTCTTCAACGGCTTCAACCAGTGTGCCGAAGATGCCGTCCCGGGACACGGACTCTGTTGCGGCCGGGTGCGCGGCCGGGCCGGTGTGCGGCGGCCGCGGGGTGCGTTCGCCGTCGACCTCTCCGAGACCGTCCGGGAGGGGGTCCTCGAACATCCGGAACCACGTGGAGCCGGCACGGAACTCCGAGCCTTCGCTCATGGTTCCGGTCAGGCGCAGGGTCCGCGATTCGGTGCGGGCGCGGCGGGTGGGTGGTGCCCAGTCGGACACGACGGAGGCGTCCTCGACCACGAAGACATTGCGCTGGTCCGACCAGCTGTCCACTTCGGATTCAAGGCGGTCGAAATGTTCCCACCAGAACTGCTTGGCTTCCCGGCGGTGGTAGCCCGTGGCCGCGGCGACCATGGCCACGGCCTGTTCGTCTGGGGTGAACCCCCGGGTGTCGGGAATGGAATCCAGGTACCCGCGAAGGGTTTCCTCCTCAGCCGTCGGTTCTGCACCCGCCGTCGTGTCTTCGGGTTCCCGGGCATCCGGGGAGGCCGGCTGGGGCAGCCCTGGAGCCGCGGGACCGCTGCCCAACTGCAGCAGCCAGTCACGGAGGCGCAGGGTGGAGAGGCAGTCGTATTGGTTGTAGTCGGAGATGGAAGCGAGGATGGCATTGGCCTCTGCCTGCGTCTCGGGCCCGCCGTCGCGGGCCGTGCAGTAGGCAGCGTAGGCCACGACGGAGGCCCCGGCGTCCTTGACGTCTCCGGACCGCAGGTTATCGCCCATGTACAGGGGCTCGAGTTTCTTGATGGAGTAGGACGCCTCGGAGATCCTGAGCGAATGCCGCACCGTGGCGTAAAGATCCACGAGCACGCCCTCGCGGAGCCAGGAATCAACCGTGTCCTCGCCCGCGACGTGCGTCAGGGAGAGGTTCCGGAGGGCGGTTTTTTCGTACGGTGCGTAGTGGTACACATGCATGTCCGGATACCGGCTGCGGCGTTCCTCGACGTAGGAGAGGAAGTCCAGGAATGCCTGCCGCTCACCCGCGCGGGAATGCGCCCAGAAAGGCCGGAACACCGGTGCGGCGCCGGGCGGATCCCCGGGCAGCGGCGCCTCGATGACTCCGAAGAGGTATTCCAGCCCCCACGTGCCTGTGGCGGGATCCTGCCACAGGGGATCGCCCTCGAAGTCGAAAAAGATATCGCCGGCCGAGGGGGCCGGAACGCTGGCCAATGCATTCTCCGCCAGTACCTTGAAGGTGACGGTGTGGTCCTCGCCCTCCTTGGCGAAGGTACGCGATCCGTCGGGACGCTCGCGCCCGGTCTGCATCCTGGCCTGCTCGCGCAGGCGGCGCCGTGACCCTGTTGCTTTTTCCGGCGGCAGTTCCGCCAGGGCGTCGATGGTGGTGATGCCCTCGGCAATCAGCTTCTTCCGCTGGACGGAGGTCATGCCTCCCACCATCAGCAGATCGCGGTGCATGGTCACCTGCTCGGCGCAGTAGTCGCACCGCCCGCAGTATCCAATACCGGGCTGCTGCCACCGGACAGGCGAACCGGCGGCCCGATGGGCTGCTGTCAGTTCGCGGAAACGGTCGCGGCGCTCGCGGTACACGGGCAGCAGATCGGTGAGGGAGTGGATGCTGCGTTCGAGGTTGCCCAGCACCAGGGTGACGCGGGGCGCAGGATCGAGTCCGAGTTTGATCAGCTGGTCCCCGTACGCAGCGAGCTGCAGCAAAGCGCCGACCTTGGCGTGCCGGGCCAGCTTCGTGTCCCACACCGCGTAGCGGCCGGGGGCTTCACCGGACGCGCCCTCCTTAACCAGGAAGTCCGCATAGCCGAGGAATTCGCCGTCGAAAAAGGTGGCCTGGAAGACGACGTCCGCACCGGACTGGAGGGCCAAGGTGGTTTCGAGATGCTTGCTTGTCAGGTCCGCGCGATCCGTGGTTCCGCGCTCCACGCTGTAGACGCCTGTGCCGCAGGAGGCATCCCACGCACCGTACTCTGCGATGAGCTTATCCAGGACCTTGTGCTCATGGAGGTCGCCGAGCTTCCCTGCGCGCGCCTGCATCTCGTCCGGCGGAAAGTCGGCCTTGGGCGAGCGGCCGAGCTTCTCGTCCAGGGCACGGAGCGTGCGGTATTCACACTCGCTCGCTGCCACAAGGTCGCTGGCCGAGAACACCAGGTCAGCGGGCGCTTCCGGCGTCAGTGGATCGAGCAGGAACATGGGGCCTCCCTATCGGCAGCCTCGCGCCGGGAGGGCTCCCGGTGCGCTGATTCGAATCTAGCAAGAGGCTATGACAAAGAAAGGGCGGCGCAGCGGGTGGAGCCGGATGCAGCGTCAGGACCCGGAGCCGACAGCACGACGGCCGGGCGGCAAGGCCGCCCGGCCGTCGTGCTGTGTGTGCGAAGCCGCTGTTCCTACGTGTGGGAGTAGGTGAGGCAGTCGGCGTTGTCCGCGCCGGGGCCCACGTGGACTTCCGGGGCGTTGCACATCAGATGGTCATTATGGACGCACTCGGAGCGCTGGCAGGCACCAATGTTGGCCAGGACCTTCGGCAGCCCGCCGTGCATGCCAGTCTCGATGAACGTGGCGCACGAGGCATGGTCCGTGCTGCCGCCAACCGTGATGGCTGCGGCATTGCAGTGGGTGTGATCGTTGAAGGAGCAATTGGTGACGCTGCAGTCTGCGACTTGCGTGCTCATATGAGGTTCCTCCATGGTTGTGGCCGTCCCGGCTGGACGCCCGCTTGTTCCAAACCTAGGCCCGTCCGGCCGAATCAAAAAGACCCAATACTGTTGCGTATTTATCCGGCGCCCGGGCCCGACGCCTCCGCAGCCAGAATCCGGCGTGCACCGCCAAGGGAATGTTATAGACGCTCCGCTGTCCGCCTGAATCCATTGTCTGAACCGTGGCAGGTGGGAGAATTGTTGCACCGACGAACCCTGACCTGGAGCCGAGGTAGATGATGAACAGTCAGCCTGAAGAAACTCCGATGGAAGTCCCGGAAGCCGACGCCTTTGAGCAGCGGCTGCCGGCCGTGCCGGGCTCGGAGACGCACGAGGAGGATCCGCTGCCCGAGGACGCCCCCGAAGCGGACGTGCTGGAGCAACGGACCCCTCTGGTGTCCGGGGATCCGGCCGACCTGGCGGGCCCTGACCTCTCGGCCGAGGAAGCTGCCGAGGCGGATGCCATTGAGCAGGCGGCGGGAACCCCCGGAATCGATGAGGAGGACTACCCGTTCGCGGGTGAGGTGCCGGAGTAGGGCGGCGGGACCGGTTACTCGCAGCCCACGCCGTCGCCGTCGCGGTCCAGTTTCCCGCTGTAGCCGGGCTGGCCCGCGTAAATAGGCGCGGCGCCTGCGGCCCGGACCTCCGCGCAGTTGGCGTAGGGGGCCATTGCCGGTGCTGCCTCCGCCGGTGCTGCCTCGGCCGCAGCCGTCGCTGGAACGGTCTGTTTCGCCGGGGCGCTCTGTGTCGTTGGGGCCGGCGTGCCGACGCACGCGCCAAGGACAGTGGCCATCGCGTCATGTTCCGCCCGCGTGACCCAGAGCTTGTACTTGGCTTTGACCGAAATCTGCCGGGCGACGTAAGCACAGCGATAGGCCTTGTTGCCGGGCAGCCAGGTGGCGGCGTCGCCGTCGCTCTTTTGCTGGTTGGCCGGGCCGGAAACGGCGAGGAGGTTCAGGGGGTCGTTGGCGAAAGCGGCGCGCTGCGCCTCGGTCAGCTGCTGGGCGCCCTTCTGCCAGGCGTCGCTCAGGGCCACGACGTGGTCGATCTGCACAGCGCTGCTGGTGCTGGCTCCGCGCTTGAATGCGATAGAGGTGGCGGTGTACGGGTCGGCCAGTGTTCCGGAGAGGACCACGCAGCCCTGGGTTCCCGGTTTCAGCGATTTTGCCGTCAGATCCCGGAAAAGGATGTCGTTGCGGGTGTCGCAGCCGTTGTGGTCCGTGTCCGCCCAGGCCTGGCCGAACTCGGCCCGGTCATAGCCGGTCTTCGGGGCGCGCCCCTTGATAGCCAGGGTGCCCAGCAGGTCCAGGGCTTTGGCGGCGACGGGAGGCGGCGCAGTGGCCGAACCCCCGGGGCGGGCCGCGGGAATCGGCGCGGCGGTTGGCGGTGCGGATTCCCGCACGTCCGCTGAGACACTGGGCTGAACGTCCGACGGCGGTTCTTGCGTTGCGCTGAGGGTGCCGCCGCATGCGGTGGTTGCCAGAACGATGGCGACGATGCTGCCTTTGATTAACCCGGCGCCACCCGCCATCCGGCCCATCCAGTCGACAATGCCGGGCGACCCTGTGTTCTGCCGGCCCGGCAGCGGACGTGCTCTCTTCAACTTCTTTATGCCCCCGTGGCGTTGGTTGTGCGTTCAACGAGCCTACCTGTGGAGGCGGACCGAACCGCGGAACTTGAGCCAATACTTGGCGAACGCTGTGTCACGGCCCAATACGCAGAGGGCCCCGCCCACCTTGCGGTGTGCGGGGCTCCTCCTAGCGGCAGGACCACCGCAACTTGGGGGATGCGGCGGGCCTAAGAACAACGATAAGGGTGATTCCTGAAGAATAGCTAGGAGTTTTAGCCACACCTTAATATTTTCTTTCGAGGAGCCTCACAGGAAGTGCGGAAAAGCCGGTAAATCGGTGCGGCGGCCAGGACGTTTCCGCGGGTTCTTGACTTCACCCGCAGGCTGAACCAGTGTGGAAAACGCACCGTTTCAGCTGGATTTTCCCCCTTTAGGAGATGTGCCATGACGCTTCCCGCAGGCCTGACTCCGGGCATCTGGACCCTGGATATGTCCCACAGCGAGATCGGTTTTACAGTCCGGCATGCCGGCATCAGCAAGGTTCGGGGCCGGTTCCGGGAGGCGTCCGCAGAAGCCCGGGTCCGGGACTCCCTCGCCGAGTCCTCGCTCCACGCGACCGTGCAAACTGCCAGCTTCGACTCGGGGGACGTCAACCGCGACGCCCACGTGAAAGGAGCCGACTTCTTCGATGTAGCGGAGTATCCCGAGATGACCTTCCGCGCCACTGGCGTGGAAGGCGACGGCGACGACTACACGCTCACGGGTGACCTCACCATCCGGGGCATCACCAAGCCCGTGGAGCTGGAAGTCGAGTTCACGGGCGTGGCTGTGGATCCGTTCGGGGCCACCCGTGCCGGATTCTCGGCGGAGACGGAAATCAGCCGCAAGGAATTCGGGCTCACCTGGAACGCTGCCTTGGAGACCGGCGGGTTCCTGGTAAGCGACAAGGTGAAAATCAACCTCGAGGCCGCACTCGTCAGGGTGGATCAGGGGCATCAGGAACCGGGGCAGCAGGGCGCAACGGAAACTGCCGCGCCCTAGTTAGGGCAACAGCTCACTAGCGGATTTAGAAGAGCCAGCAGATTTTGGGGCAGCCGCGGATTTACGACAGCCGCGCGATGCTGCGCCTGACGGGGCGCGAAGCCGTGCCGTCCGAAAACAGGTCCGGCGATGACGCCTGGATCCGCTTGACGTCTTCGAAGACGCCCCGGAGGTGGACGCGCAAGGAGTTGTCGGCGTCGGCGAGATTGTTGCCTTCCAGGGCGTCCACCACGGCCGTGTGCTGCTCAATCAGCGTGGACACGGGCCGGGTGTCGATAAGGCTCAGCCGCCGCGCCCGGTCCAGGTGCGCCTTGGCTGAGTTGACGGCCGTCCACGCCGATTCGTGGCCCGCCAGCCGGAGGAGTTCACGGTGGAAATCCTCGTCCAGCCGGAAGAACTCCTCCACGTCCCCCTTGGCTTCCGCATCCTGCTGGCTGGCCAGAATGTCCCGAAGGCCGGCGATTCCCGCAGCATCAACGGCGAGGTCGTTGAGGGATGCGCATTCGATGGCTTCCCGGACGAACTGGGCTTCGGCCACCCGCCCCAGGTCCACCAAGGACACGAACGAGCCGATCTGGGGGAACACCTGAACCAGGCCCTCCTCGCGGAGCAGGATCAGGCTTTCGCGCACGGGTGTTCGGCTGACTCCCAGTTCCTGGGCGAGCTCGTTTTCGGACAGCGGCTCTCCGGGCGGGAGCTGCAGGGAGATGATCCTGCGCCGGAGGGTTTCCAGTGTCTGGTCACGCACGGAGAGCCGTGGTGCCTGTACTTTGACGGGTTTGCCGGTTGCCATGCATCCAGTGTAGTCACCGTTGACAAACTAGAATGGTAGTGCTTGTATGGTAGTCAGAACGCCGCCGGAAATCCCAAGGTTAGCGGCTTCAACGCCTGCTAAATCCAAAGAGCGGTGACCCTCGCACCGCACCCATTCCGCACCCTCCCTTTTTCATCGCCTGCAAAGGAGCAACTGATGACCGAGAGCATCGCGCCGCCCACCACCAAGGCGGAGTCCCGGACCACCCGAGACCTGGCCAAGGTTGCCGTGTCCGGCTGGCTCGGAACCGCCATGGAATTCATGGACTTCCAGCTCTACTCGCTGGCCGCGGCCATCGTCTTCAACAAGATCTTTTTCCCCGATGTCAGCCCGGTGATCGGCCTCATCGCCGCCATGGCCACCTACGGCGTCGGGTACGTTGCCCGCCTCGTGGGCGCCGTCTACTTTGGCCGGATGGGTGACAGGATCGGCCGCAAGAAGGTCCTCTTCATCACGATCGCCCTGATGGGTGCCTCAACCACCCTCATCGGCATCCTTCCCACGTACGCCATGATCGGCATCTGGGCTCCGATCCTGCTCGTTGCCCTGCGACTCATCCAGGGGTTCGGCGCCGGCGCTGAAATCGCCGGAGCCACCGTCATGCTCGCGGAATACGCCCCGGCCCGCCGCCGCGGCCTGATCTCCTCGCTTGTCTGCCTCGGCACCAACTCGGGCACCCTTGCCGCGTCGGCGCTGTGGGCCATTCTCGTGGCCGTGCTGTCCGAGGAGCAGCTGCTCAGCTGGGGCTGGCGCATTCCGTTCCTGGCCAGCTTCCTGCTGATGATCTTCGCCGTGTGGATCCGGCGTTCACTCAAGGAAAGCCCTGTCTTCGAACAGCGCGCGGACGTTGTTGATGGCGTCGCGTTGTCCAAGGAGGAGATTGCCAAGAAGGACGCCGCCAAGCGTGAGGCCCCTGCGGCTGCCGCCGGCACCAGCACCATCGAAGCCGCGCTGCACCAGCGCAAGGGCAAGGCCTTCCTGATCGCCCTTGGCCTGCGCTTCGGACAGGCCGGGAACTCCGGACTCATCCAGACCTTCCTTGTCGGTTACCTGGCCACGGTCCTGCTCATGGACAAGACCGTTGGCACCACGGCCATCATGTACGGCTCCATCCTGGGCTTCGCCACCATTCCGCTTATCGGCATCCTGGGTGACCGCTTCGGCCGGAAGCCCCTTTACCTCACGCTGAGCACCCTCACGGCCCTGTTTGCGATCCCCATGATGATGATGGTCACCAGCGGCAACCCCACGCTCGTCACCATTGCCGTCGTCGTCGGCCTGAACCTGGGCGTGCTGAGCCTTTTCTCAATGGAAAGCGTCACCATGGCCGAGTTCTTCGGAGCCCGTACCCGCTTCACCCAGCTGGCCCTGGCCAAGGAAATCGGCGGCATCCTCGCCACCGCAATCGGCCCGCTGCTCGCCGCGACGCTCACGGCAGTCACCGGCCACTGGTGGCCGCTGGCCGCGATGCTCATCGGCTACTCGCTGATCACCCTCATTTCTGCCGCTGTGGGACCCGAGGTCCGTGGCCGCGACATGGTCCGCCTGGAGGACGCAGTATGAAAGCCGTAGTCGTCCACGGCGCCAACGACCTGCGCATCGACGAACGCCCCGAGCCCGTTGCCGGCCCCGGCGAGGTAGTGCTCGACGTCGAATGGGGCGGCATCTGCGGATCCGATCTTTCGTACTGGCGCCACGGCGCCTCGGGGACGGCGGCGTTGAAGTCGCCGCTCGTCCTCGGCCACGAGGTTGCCGGCCGGATCGCCCAGTTGGGTGCCGGCGTCGAAAATCTCGACGTCGGCCAGCCGGTGACCGTGCACCCTGCGGAACTGGTGGGGGACGGCGTGATGCCGGAACGGCTCAAGGGGAGGACGAACCTCTACCCGCACATCCGGTACTTCGGTTCGGCAGCCTTCACTCCCCACACGGACGGCGGCTTCAGCGAACGCAAGCTCGCCAGGGCCTCGCAGATCCGGCCGCTGCCCGCAGGAGTGGACACGCTTCACGGGGCGCTCGCGGAACCGCTCGCCGTCGCCATGCACGCCGTGAGCCGGGCGGGTTCGCTCGCCGGCCGGGACGTGCTGGTCAACGGCGCTGGTCCGATCGGCTCCCTGGTGGTCGCGGCGGCAAAGTACGCCGGCGCCAGGACCGTGATCGCCACGGACATCAATGATGCGTCGCTGCGGATCGCCAAGGCCATGGGCGCCGACGAGCTCGTGAACGTCTCCAACGGTGGCAGCCTCCCGGAGGACATGGAACTGGTGTTCGAAGCCACCGGTATCCCCGCGGTACTCGGCGGCGTCCTGCGGGCGA
This sequence comes from Arthrobacter sp. GQ119, assembly GCF_059759125.1. Taxonomy (NCBI): domain Bacteria; kingdom Bacillati; phylum Actinomycetota; class Actinomycetes; order Micrococcales; family Micrococcaceae; genus Arthrobacter; species Arthrobacter sp. GQ119. The sequence goes on from NZ_JCAXEA010000030.1 coordinate 28,401, forward strand.
CGGCACGCGGCGGAACCATCGTCCAAGTGGGGAACCTGCCCGGCGCTCCGGCCCCGGCAGCCCTGGGTGACCTGGTGACCCGGGAAATTACGTGGATCGGCTCGTACCGGTTCGCGGACGAGATCACCGACGCCCTCCGCGCCATGGCCGAAGGCCTCGACGTTTCCCCGGTCATCACCCACAAGTTCGGCATCGACGAGGCTGCGGAAGCCATGAGCGTCGCGGCTGATCCCGGCTCCGGCAGCAGCAAGGTCATGCTCCGCCTCAGCTGAGGCACGTCAAACCACCAAGCCCCGCACCCTTTCAAGACATTCAACATTCAAAGGACCCACCAGTGAAGATCACCGACGCACGGGTAGTGGTTTCGTCGCCCGGACGGAATTACGTGACGCTCGTTATTGAAACCGAGGACGGCATCACCGGCATCGGCGACGCCACCCTCAACGGCCGCGAGCTGGCCGTGGCGTCCTACCTGTCCGAGCACCTGTGCCCGCTGCTGATCGGCCGCGATGCCCGCCGGATCGAGGACACCTGGCAGTACTTCTACAAGGGCGCGTACTGGCGCCGCGGGCCGGTGACCATGACCGCGATCGCCGCGATCGACGTCGCGCTTTGGGACATCAAGGGCAAGGCGGCCGGCATGCCCGTGTACGAGCTCCTGGGCGGCGCAGCCCGAGAGGGTGTCATGGTCTACGGCCACGCGAGCGGCTCCACTCTCGAGGACCTCAGCGCAGACTTCCAGCACCACCTGGACCTTGGCTACAAGGCCATCCGGGCGCAGGCAGCTGTTCCGGGGCTCGAGAAGACCTACGGGATCGGGCCGGTGGACGGCCGGACGTATGAGCCGGCCAGCGGCAACGTCCCGCAGGAGGACATGTGGGAGACCACATCCTACCTGCACTTCGCACCGAAGATGATGGCACATGTGCGCGAACAGTTCGGCTATGGCGTTCACGTCCTTCACGATGTCCACCACCGGCTGACCCCGATCGAGGCCGGGCGGCTTGGGGCGTCCCTCGAACCGTTCCGGCCGTTCTGGATCGAGGACCCCACGCCGGCGGAGGACCAGTCCGCGTTCCGCCTGATCCGGCAGCACACCACCACGCCCATTGCGGTGGGGGAGGTGTTCAACTCGATCTGGGACTGCCAGCAGCTGATCACCGAGCGTCTGATCGACTACATCCGCACCTCCGTGTCGCACTCGGGCGGCATCACGCACCTGCGCCGCATCTTCTCGCTGGCGGATCTGTACGGGGTCCGGTCCGGTTCGCACGGCGCGGGTGACCTTTCCCCGGTGTCCTTCGCGGCGGCGCTGCATGTGGACATGAGCATCCCCAACTTCGGGGTCCAGGAGTACATGGGCCACCGTGAACCTGCCGGCGAGGTCTTCAGGACGTCGTACACCTTCACGGACGGTTACATGCATCCCGGCGATGCCCCGGGCCTCGGCGTGGAGTTCAACGAGGAGGCGGCCGCCGCGTTCCCGTTCGACCCGAAGTACCTGCCCATCAACCGGCGGCTCGACGGATCGGTGCATGACTGGTGAGCAACCCAACCAAACACAACCAGACCCCTTTCGACGTCGTGGTGATGGGGGAGATCCTCGTTGAGGTGGCCACCGACGTCGCGTTCGGGCACGGCGTGCCGGCCCAGCTGGGGATCTCCGGCGACGCGCTGAACGTCGCGGCGGCTGCCGCGGCGGCCGGTGCCCGCGTGGGGCTGCTGTCCGTCCTGACCGACGATGACCTCGGCAAGGCGATCGCCGCCAGGATCCGGGAACTCGGCATATCCACGGACCTGCTGAAGTTCCGGACCGGGCAGCAGGGCGTGTACCTGGTGCACTGCGACCCCGACGGGCAGCGCGAATTTTCCTACGCCCGCAGCGGCAGCGTGGGCTCCACGCTCGGACCGGACGACGTCGACCCCGCCGTCTTCTCGGCGGCCGGTGCCGTCGTTGCCGGCGGGATCGCCTGTGCAATCTCCGGCTCGTCCCGGGCCGCCGTCCTCAAGGCCGCTGCGCTCGCCGGACGCTTCGTGTTCGACCCCAACTTCCGGCCCCGGCTCACCTCGGTGGAGTACGCGATGGCGGCCCTCACCGAACTGGCGCCGCAGGCCTTCCTGATCACCCCGTCCTACCCCGGCGAAACATCCGCCCTCCTCGGATGCCCGACACCCAAGGAGGCCGCCGCGAAGCTCCGCGGCCTCGGTGCCGTGAACGTCGCCGTGACATGCGGGGCGGACGGAATCCAGCTCGACGGAGAAGGGCTGGACGCTTCTGCGGACTCCGCCTGGATCGACTCGGTTCCGGCGCCCTCGGTGGTGGACCAGACCGGCGCCGGCGACGCCTTCGTGGGCACGCTGACCGCCCGGATGGTGCTGGGCGACAGCCTTCCTGTGGCGGCCCGGTACGGCGCGGCCGCGGCATCGCTGGTGGTGGGCGGCAAAGGCGGGACCGGCTTCATCCCCACCTTCGAACAGACCCGGGCGCACGCCGAACCGGAAGGAGCAGTGTCATCGCACGCCTAAGCGAAGCTTCACTGGCTGCCAGCGGAGACCACCGGGCCCTGCTGCAGCGGGGAAGGCTGCAGCCCGGAATAGTCCATCTGGGCCTGGGCGCCTTCGCCCGGGCGCATACCGCCGTGTACACCGAAAACGCGATGCTGGCCTCCGGCGATTCACATTGGGGGATCGTCGGAGTCACCCAGCGTTCGGACACGGTAGCCCGGCAGCTCGCGCCGCAGGACGGACTGTTCACGGTGGCAGAACGGGGCGAGGGCGCCGCACCGCTGCGTGTGGTCTCCAGCGTCGTGGAGGCCATCTCGGGACGGGACAACCCTGCGACGGTGGTGGACCGGATCGCCGCGGACGCGACCAAGGTGGTGACGCTCACCGTCACGGAGAAGGGGTACCGGATCGATCCGCATACCGGGTCGCTCAACATGGACGATGAACAGGTGCGGGCCGACCTTGCCGGGCAGGCGCCGCAGACGGCGATCGGGCAGATCACCCGTGGCCTCCAGCAGCGGTCACAAACCGATGCCGGACCGATCACCGTAGTCTCGTGCGACAACCTGCCGGGCAATGGCGAACTGACCAGGGAACTCGTGCGCGCCTTCGCCGCCGCACTCCCGGCCGGGGAGGCCGAGCCGCTGCTGGCCTGGCTCGCTGCGAATGTCACGTTCCCCAACACGATGGTGGACCGGATGGTGCCGGCCACCGCGGCAGGTGACCTGGACGCCGTCGAACGTGAGCTGGGGCTGCGTGACGAGGCCGCCGTGGTGGCCGAGCCGTTCATGCAGTGGGTGATCGAGGACAATTTCGCGGCGGGCCGGCCGCGCTGGGAGGAGGCCGGGGCGCTGTTCAGCACCGACGTCGCCGCGTGGGAGGATGCCAAGCTGCGCCTGCTCAACGCGAGCCACTCCATGCTGGCGTATCTGGGGCTGGCCGCGGGCAAGGCGACCATCAGCGACGCCGTGGAGGAGGGCGCGTTCCTCACCGCGTGCCGGCGCATGATGGCCGAGGATGCCCTGCCCACCATCAGCCTGCCCGAGGGGCTGGACGGGGAAGCGTACTGCGCCCAGGTACTCAGCCGGTTCGCGAATCCCGCCCTGGGCCACACCACGGCCAAGGTGGGAAGCGACGGATCGCAGAAGATCGGGCTGCGGCTGCTGAGCACGATCCGCAGCACCCTGGCTGCCGGCCGCGAGCCGCGCTGGGCCGCACTGGCGGTCGCCGCTTGGATGCGCCACGTGGCCTCCACGCCAGCCGCAGAGCTGAACGATCCCCTTGCCGGGGAACTCCACGCGGCCCTTCCCGCGGCGCGCAGCGCTGAATCCGTGGTTCCGGCGCTGCTGGGCTGCCGCAGCATCTTCGACGCCGGGCTGGCGGCGGACACCCGCTTTGCCGGGCTGCTCACGCACTGGTACCGCATCATCGACACCCACGGGCTGGACGGCCTGAGAAAAGAGATCAACCATGGCTGACGCAACGAGCGTCCTGAACGTTTCCCCGGTCATCCCGGTGGTCACCATCGATGACCCGCAGGATGCGGTTCCGGTGGCGCAGGCACTGGCCGACGGCGGCATCCGGATCATCGAGCTCACGCTGCGGACCGAGACTGCCCTCACCTCCCTGAAGCTCATCGCCAACGAGGTGCCGGACATCCTGGTAGGCGCCGGCACCATCCTCAGGCCCGGCCAGGCCGATGCGGCCGTGACGGCAGGCGCCCAGTTCCTGGTCAGTCCCGGCGTGACGCCGTCCCTGCTGGGCCACATGCTGGCGCTCAACGTCCCGGTCCTGCCGGGCGTGGCCACAGTGGGCGAGGTGATGGCGGTCCTGGAAAGCGGGCTGGAAGCGATGAAGTTCTTCCCGGCAGGTCCTGCCGGGGGCCCCACGTACCTGGCGGCCATCGGCGCCCCCATCCCGAACGTACACTTCTGCCCCACCGGCGGCATCAGCCTCGCAACAGCCCCGGATTACCTGAAGCTCCCGAACGTCTCGTGCATCGGCGGCAGCTGGCTCACTCCCCGACGTGCGGTGGGGGACAGGGACTGGGCACAGATCACACGGCTTGCGCGGGAAGCGGCGGTGCTCGCTGCCTGACCCATGCCGGCAGCCTGAGCCTCGCCCGCTGCGTGAACGCAATGGTGCAGAACCCCGTAGCCGTGGCCCGCAGACGCGCGTAGAGTCGGGAAGGACCGGACTAACGGTCACTGACTGAATAGCCGCAATCTGAACTGAGGAGTTCACCATGAACTTGGGACATAAGATCAGGAATGCCGCAGAACGTCTAAGTGGGAGGACCCACGCTGCCGGCGGACCCGCACGCCCTGCCCGGCCCCGGGCTACCGGCGCAGGCCATGGAGCTACCGGCCACATCGGCGACAGGATCCGCAGCTTCCTGAGGAGGCACTGACCTGTACGCGGAGGTTCACGGCGACGCAACGCTGGGATCTCTGCTGCAGAGCGGTCCAGGGCGGCGGCAACCATTGGTTGCCGCCGCCACCGTTTTGCCCGGGGAGCTTTCAGTGGCCAGCATCGGCGCGCCGCTCGACGCCGATTATGAGATCGGATCCGTCTCGAAAGGGATCACCGGGCTGCTGCATGGGAACGGGTCACATCGGGAACGGCGCAGCCCGCAGGGGCTGTTCCAGGGGGCGTGCCGGGATCAGTGCCCGTTGGCCCGCTGGAGAGCCTCGTCGTGCTCGGCGTGGGCCTGCCGGAGGAGGTTCATGAACTCGGTTTCGTTGCGGATGAGCCGCTTGTACTTTTCCGGCAGTCTCTTGAGTGCGGCTTCCTCGCGGAGCATCTTGTTGAAGATCACCTCGCGCTCGGCGATGTCCGTTTCGTAGTTGAGGTCCACGTATTCGGTGGCGTGGCGCTTGGCGCCGGAGACCATGTTCTTGGCCTTGCCCTTGGGGCTGTAGATCGAGCCAAGGATCGTGACGATCAGGACGCCGAGGATGACCGTAAGTGAGATTCCGGTGCTGATTTCGACAACGTTCACGTGCTCGCCGTCGTTGATGAACGGCAGGGTGTTCTCATGCAGGGCGTGCAGGAACAGCTTGACGCCGATGAAACCGAGGATGGCGGCAAGGCCGAAGGAGAGGTAAATGAGGCGGTCAAGCAGTTCGTCGATGAGGAAGAACAGTTGGCGCAGACCCAGCAATGAAAAGACTGTTGCGGTGAAGACGATGAATACGTTCTGGGTCAGGCCGAAGATGGCCGGAATGGAGTCGAGGGCGAACAGGATGTCAGTTCCGCCGATGGCCACCATCACCAGGAGCATCGGGGTAAGGACCCGTTTGCCGTCCACAGTTGTGAAGAGCTTGTCGCCGTCGTAGTGCTCGGTGGCCGGCAGGAACTTCCTGGCCAGCCGGACCACCAGTCCTTCTCTCTCCTCGTCGTGCGAATCGGGCCGGAGCAGGTTCCCGGCCGTGATCAGCAGGATGAGACCGAAGATGTAGAACACCCAGGCGAAGCTGTTGATGAGGGCGGCGCCGAGGAAGATGAAGCCGGTGCGGGCGATCAGCGAGAAGACGATGCCGAACAGCAGCACTTTTTGCTGGTCTTTGCGGGGCACCCTGAAGCTGGCCATGATGATCAGGAAGACAAACAGGTTGTCCACCGACAGCGCCTTTTCGGTCACGTAGCCGGCGAAGTACTCCGTGCCCATGGTGGAGCCGCCGAACATCCAGACGCCCAGGCCGAACAGGAGCGCGATGCCGACATAAAGGGCGGACCAGAACGCGGATTCCTTGAGCTTGGGGGTGTGGGCCTTCCGGACATGGAAAAAGAAGTCGAAGGCCAGCAGGCCCAGGATCCCGGCTACGGTCGCGATCCAGACTATGAGGGGGACTTCCATGCTGCGTGCCTCTTCCCAAGTGAAAGTCGCATGCAGTGAGAGGGCTCAGCCGGTTTGACGGAACCCGCAACGCCGCATCGGTCTAGGAATTACCCTACCGAACGGTGTGCGGGCGCGTCTCACCTGAACGGCCCCGGCCTCGGGACCGGGGCCGTTCAGGTGTACATCAGGGAGCCGGGCGTGGTGAGGGTCTGACCGGTCTCCAGCCATGTCTTCAGGCCGGAGAGGATCATCGGCCAGCCGCCGTAGAGCTGCTCGTTGGCGCCTTCGCGGAGCTGGTCGTGCGTGACGGTCAGCCGGCAGGAATCGGCCACCGGTTCAATCTCCCAGGTGATCCGGGACGTGCCCTCGGCCTTGACGTCGTCGCCCCAGAGCGCCCGCATGGTCTGGACGAGGCGGCGGGGCGGATCGACTTCCAGGTTCTCGCCTTCGCCGAGGGGATCCCCGCCGTCGGGCGCCATCTCGAACCGCGACCCCGGCGTCCAGTCCGAGGTGATGCGCACGCCGAACTGGTATTTGCTGCGGATCTCGCTGTCCGTGATGGCTTCCCAGAGCCGTTCAGGCGTGGTCTTGATGTAGATTTCGAAGATCTTTTCCATGGGGCTTTCCAATCGGGATTTGAGGTCGCTGAGCACAGCGGCCCATGGTTCTGCATATTTGCTCACCCAGCGGTCGTGGACGAGCCTGATGGGCACCGGATTCAGGAAGTGCAGCTTCTCGCGGCCGCGGCGCCGTGTGACCACGAGGCCCGCCTCTTCCAGGATTTTCAGGTGCTTCATGACACCGAAGCGGGTGATGTCGAAGCGTGCCTCGAGGGCGCTGAGCGTCTGGCCGTCTTCGCGGAAAAGCCCGTCCAGCAGTTCCCTGCGGATAGGGTCGGCCAGGGCCTTGAATACGGCGTCCACACGTTCAGAATAGGTGACCATTTGGTCACATGTAAAGGGCTGGAAGAGGCCGCGTCCAACCGGCATTGACCCCTCGCAGTCCCCGCAGTCTAATCGGAACATCGAGGTCTCCTCTCCACCTCGACGAACAGACCGGAGGATGGCAATGGCGCCGGATTTAGCAGTGAACGAGGGCCATGCAGACGTCACTGGCGGGCGGGTCTGGTACCGGATCGTTGGCAATGGACCTGCCATGCCGCTCGTCACCGTCCACGGCGGCCCCGGTGCCACGCACGACTATCTGGAGCCGCTGGAAGCGCTGGCCACCGACCGGCCGGTCCTCTTTTATGACCAGCTCGGTGCCGGCAAGTCGGACGCACCCGACGACGTCGGGCTTTGGACGAATGACCGCTTGGTCGACGAGTTGCAACCTGTCCTCGACGCCGCTGGGCTTGACCGGGTCCATCTGCTCGGCCAGTCCTGGGGAACCATGATTGCCGCCGAGTTCGCGCTGCGGGCCCCTGGACGGGTGGCCAGCCTCGTTCTGTCGGACCCACTGCTCAGCATGCCACTCTTCGCCGCTGGCACCGCCGCCCTGCGTGCCGCACTTCCCGAAGCGGTTCGTGAGGTGCTGGACCGCCATGAGGAGGCCGGCACCTTGGATTCCGAGGAGTACCAGGACGCGGCGATGGAGTTCTACAGGCGTCACGTCTGCCGTCTGGACCCGTGGCCCGAGCCCCTGATGCGCTCCTTCGGCCAGCTGAACGGGACCATCTACGAGCGGATGCAAGGCCCCAACGAGTTCGTGATTACCGGCATCCACAAGGACTACGACATCACCGGCAGCCTTGGAGAAATCGGCGTTCCCACGCTCTTCATCTGCGGCCGCCACGGTGAAACGCGGCCCGAGGAAACCACGCTCTACCACTCCATGACACCGGGATCGGAACTGGTGATCTTCGAAGAAAGCAGCCACGTTCCGCACCTTGAGGAACCTGGCCCCTACCTGCAGGTGCTCCGGGACTTCCTGCAGCGGGCCGAGGAGACCGCTTCCACGGGCGGCGCTGGTTCTGCAGGGTCCTGAGCGGGAAAGTTTCGGTAAGCGGGAGGGCCTGTGAGTCCTTCGAAATCACAGGGAGCGAGGAGCGCACCATGGGGCAACTGGTGGTCCAGGAGTTCGTAAGCGCCGACGGGTTCGCGGCGGACGCCAACAACGAATTCACCTTCTATGAACTGCTGGACGGGGGCACGGCCGAGTTCGACCGCAGCCAGTTGAGGTGGCTGGACACCGTCGACACGATGGTCCTCGGCGCAAACACCTACCGGATGTTCGTCGAGTACTGGCCAACGCCGGCATCAAAGGATGAAATCATTGCACCCGCACTCAACGGGCTCCGCCGCGTCATTTTCTCCCGCCACCTCACGACGGCCCCCTGGGGAGAGCTGCCGGAGGCGGCCATCGAATCCGGTGACGCCATCGGGGCGATCCGGAGGATCAAGCGGGAGACCGACGGCGACATAGTGCTCTGGGGCAGCCTCACCCTGGCCGGGACGCTCCTGGCCGCAGGCGAGGTGGACCAGGTGAGGCTCCTCGTGATGCCCATCGCCTTGGGCGAGGGGCGGGGCGTGTTTCCCGCAGGGCAGGATCCGAACGTGCTGAATCTTCTCAGCGCAACAACGTATGACCAAGGGCTGACCGAGCTCGTTTACGGACTCCGGGCGCGGCGGGCTGCTACTTAGCAGCCGTGAGGAGCTGCATTCGGCGGGTGTCTGCAGGGACGAGTGAATAGAAGGGGGTGAACCTGGCCCTCATCCCGGGGGACATATCGGACCGGACGATCGACGCCGCCTCAAGGGACGTGAGGTGGTAGCGGACGACGTCTCTGGAAAAGCCAAGAGCGGTGCTGATGTCGGCCACCTTGCTTGCCCCGTTGGTCCCCAGAAATTCGACGATCCGCGACCTGATCTGGTTGGGCCGAACTTTGTGCCGGCGATTACCCGCGGCGCTCGCCACTTGTCTGTTTGGGCTAACTACTTCAGTCACAATAATTTCCTTTCAATCGGGGCGGCTATGAGGCCGTGGCCTCCTGCACGTCCTGCTCTCGGGCAGCCTCTAGCGAATCGGGTGCTCTGTAGCCGGGCGGCCAGGGCATGACGGCGCAGCCCTGAACACGTTGCGGGCAGGGCGGTGGTGCCGGTTGGGTTGGAGAGGCCTGGTTGGGCAGGCTCAACCCGCGGTGGGATTTACTTGCTGAGGTTGGCCAGGCGCTCGGACCGGACGTCCGGGTCTGTGCTGATGATGGTCAAAGGGGGTCCTCACGGCTTCGTTGACGGGAGTGGGTTAGACGGATCGGCCTGATGCCTGCCGTGTGCAAAGGGGCGAACACCATTGTTCGCGTTGCAGGCTGGCCGGGCATGGGGGCGGCGACAGGTGGGCGGCCGTTAGTGGGCAGGCTGAACCGGGGGCGGCTGGTATCCGGTTGGGCAGCCGGGATGTATCAGAGAGGCAGGATCGTAGTCAGTTCCCTCCTCCGGGCACGAGGCTGCCCAAAGCACACTCCACCCCGTGCAGGTGGCGTCTCATGGCTCTGGACGCTTCTTGAGCGGACCCGCGTTCAATGGCAGCGAAAATTCGGGCATGCTCGCGGTCGGATTCCTTCCGCCGATCAGCTACGAGGTTCAGGGTGTTCGACTGATCACCCATGGCCTCGCGGATGTCCGTCAGAACCCCCACAAACACCCCGTTGCCGCTGCACCGGGCGATGGCGGCGTGAAATTCAGCATTCAGAAGGATCCACTGCTGGAGGTCATCCTCATCGGACATTGCCTCGAGAATTTCGCGAAGCGCCTCCACGTCTTCAACAGTCCGGCGCTCGGCGGCAAGGGCAGCGGCGGGCACCTCGATGTGCGGGCGTGCCTCCACCAGGTCACGGGCCGAATACTTGCCGAGCTTCAGATCCTGGGCAACACGGTCCGCGATGACGAAGGTTCCCTTGCCGGTGAAGGTAGCCGTCAGACCAAGGGCGTTGCAAGACTTCAGCGCTTCCCGGACCATCGACCGGCTGACGCCGTACTGCTGGGCCAGCGATGCCTCCGAATCCAGCCGTGCACCCATGGGGATCTTGCCTGCTTCGATGGCGTTTCGAAGGGACGCGAATACGGCTTCGGCGGCGCCGACCCGTATCACTTTATCTTGTCCAGCTGTCCAGCTGTCCAACAGGTTGTCCATGCAGTAAATATGACATGGGTCACTCGCCCTGTCAACGTGTTACGGCCGGCCAGCCGGCCGGCCTGCCGGCCGGCCGGTCACGTCGCGAGCGTGAGCAGCTTTCCCTCGGTTACGGCCTGGCGGGACAGGGTCTTGTAGCCCTCCTGCTCGAACAGCACGGTGATCACGTCCTCCTCGTGCCGCATCACGATGCCGGGGCCCCATTCCTTGTGCACCACGGCGGCCTGGAGCGGGAAAGGTTCCCCGCCCGCGGCGGCCGCGGCGCCGCCGTCGTAATCCTCCTCCTGGGCCGAACCGTCGGTGCAGGTATCGCAGTTGCCGCATGGCTCGGGCATGTCCTCGCCGAAGTAACCGAGCAGGAACTGCCGGCGGCAGGCGTCCGTCTCGGCGTAGCCGCGCATCATCTCGATGCGCGAGCGGTCCACGCGCTGTCGTGCTTCGGCGAGTTCGACGGCGCGTTCCACCACAGTGGGCAGTTCGGCGCCCGCTTCCAGCCGGATGCCGCGCTTGCCGGCCTTGACCGCGCGGGTTTCCTGCAGCTGGTTCAGCAGCCCGGTCAGCCTGCGCGGGGACATGCCGGTCTGCCCGGCGAGCGCTTTCTGCGTGAGCGGGCCGTCGGCCGCCCGCAGGGCTGTGAGGACAGCCAGCAGCGACTCCTCATCCGGGGCGTGCGTGCCGAAGAACCTGCGCAGCCCAAGGTCCTCGGGCCGGTAGTGGAGAACGGCTGCGGCAGGCTGGCCGTCGCGCCCGGAGCGGCCGATCTCCTGGTAGTAGGCGTCCAGGGACTCGGGGATGTCGGCGTGGATGACGAAGCGGACGTTGGGTTTGTCGATGCCCATGCCGAACGCGGTGGTGGCGACGACGACGTCAAGCTCGTCGTCGAGGAACCGGTCGTGGACGCTGTCCCGCTCGGGCTGCTTCCGGCCGGCGTGGTACGCCTCGGCCCTCAGGCCGCCTTCGGCGAGTTCAGCGGCATACGTTTCGGTGTCCTTGCGGGTGGCGGCGTAAAGCAGGCCCGGACCTTTGATCGCGGCAATCTGCTCCACCACGGCGCGGCGCTTGTCCCTGTCCTCGAGGTGGCGGACCACGTCGAGCCGGATGTTGGCACGGTCGAATCCGTGGACCAGGACCAGCGGGTCCCGCATGCGCAGACGCTGCTGGATTTCGTCGCGGACCGGGGGAGAGGCCGTCGCGGTGAGGCCGACGACCGGCGGGTTTCCCAGCTGCCCGCGGACCTCGCCCAGGCGCAAATAGTCAGGGCGGAAGTCGTGGCCCCACGAGGAGACGCAGTGGGCCTCATCCACCACGAACAGCACGACATCCAGGGCGGCGAGCCGCTCCATGGTCTCCGCCTTGGCAAGCTGCTCTGGCGCCAGGAAGAGGAAGACGGCGTCACCGCGTTCGGCCGCTGCCCACGCGTCGTCCACATCCGCATCGCTGCGGCCGGAGTTGATGGCGACGGCGGCCTCCCCGCCGAGGTCCTCCAGCAGACCGTCGAGCTGGTCCTCCTGCAGTGCTATCAGCGGGGAAACGACGACGGCGGGACCGCGCCGTGCGCTGTCAGCGTGCCGGTGCAGGTACAGGGCGGCCACCTGGTAGATGGCCGATTTGCCATAGCCCGTGGGCATGACGGCTAACACGTCGCGGCCCTGCACCAGGGCACGCATGCCGGAAAGCTGGCCGTCCCGGAGATTAGAGAGACCCAAGGTTCCGGCTGCGAGCCGTCGGAGGCCGGCGTCGGGATCTGTGCTGGTGTCGGCGGCTGATGGGGCGAGGGCCTCGGTCATGGGGCAGCTCCGTGGGGCGGTCCGATGGCCGGGTGTCTTCAGCCGTGGATTCTAGCCTACCTGCCGGTCAGATGGAGTGCAGGCCCCGGTCTGCGCCCGGGAACCGCGTGGGGGTGTGAATCCTCATGGTGGCCTGGGCGGGCCTGGACTTGGGGATGATGACTTCCCCGTGGCCTCCACGGCTCATGTCGCGGATGAGGCCGGTTCCGGCAATCTCCCTGGTTACGGAAATCCCCGCGACGGCTGCCTGCTTCGACGGGTAGGGCACCGAGGTCGCCACCAGGCGTCCCATCCCGTCCAGGAGCCGAACGCGGAAGCCACCCTCCGGAGCGTCGATGAGTTCAAAGTGTCCAGCCATGACAAATCCCTCCGTTCATGATGCGTCTTCGTATGTCCCAATTCTATTTTGCGCCTTTTCGGCCCTGGTGGCGCGGCGGCGGTTTCCCCGGGCCCGTTTCATTGCGCTCCGCGGATGGGTACGGTGACCACATGCAGAAGATTTCGATTGAGGCACTGGCAACGCAGCAACTCGAGGCTGCGCGTTCGGTCGGCAGCGGGCGCGCTGCCGACACAGTATTCGGTGGGCACGAGAAGGTGATGCGTCAAACAGTCATGGCGCTGAAAGCCGGCACCAGTCTCAGCGAGCACCGAAACCCGGGGGAGGCAACCATTTTTGTGCTCCGCGGCTCGCTCTGGCTGCGCGCCGGAGGGGAATCCTGGCAGGGCAAATCCGGGGATTTGCTGATCATTCCAGACGGACTGCACAGCCTGGATGCGGAGGAGGATTCGGCCTTTCTGATGACGGTGGCGAAGATCACATCGTAGCCGGCGGTGACCTTCGCCGCACCGGGATGGACAGTGCTGTTTTGACTGTCCGGGCACGTGTACTATCCCTTCAGGAGGCGGCGACGCCGCAGCGTCAAACTGGGGGATATCAGGCATGTGCAAGCGATAAAAGCTGTGTGAAATCAGCCATGAAATCACTCATGTGGGATCGCTCTGTGAGACCACCCGTGTGAACTTACCGTGCCCTCCGGAATCGCCAGCCCTCAAGGCCGGAAACCGGACAGTTTCCCAGCGCTACCTGTAGCCTGCCCTTCCCGCCGAGCCAGTGGTCGCCCCAACGGCTCTGCACCCACCCGCGTCAAATCGACGCACCCCCGCCATCCCAGCCCTCCTCGGTGACCCCTGCCGTCACCAGCCCGAAAGGACCGCCATGAGCCAGCCCGGCCAAACCCCGCCACCACCCCCGCCGGCCGACTACACCACCTACGGCGCGCCAGGGTTTCCCGGGCAGCACTATGGCTCAGGCCCGCAATATGGCGTGAGCCCTTATGTCGCAGGCCAGCAGCCTGACTCGGGCTGGCAGTTCGGCGTGGCTCCACAGAAGTCCTTCCTGGCCACCTGGCTGTTCTCACTGTTCCTCGGAAGCCTCGGCGTGGACCGCTTCTACCTCGGCAAGATCGGTACGGGCATCGCCAAGCTGCTTACCCTTGGCGGTCTCGGCGTCTGGGCGCTTGTGGACCTGATCATCACCCTGGCGGGAAAGCAGACGGACAAGAGCGGCCGGCCGCTGGCGGGGTATGTGCAGCACAGGGTGCTCGCGATCGCGGTCTCGGCCGTGCTCGTGGTGGGCGGAATGATTGTTGGCGCGGTCACCGGGGCCGCGGCTGCCTTGGCCATCCAAAGCGCGGCCACGTCGCCGATCGTCTCCGCCGCACCCCTCACGGAGGAGCCCATTGCTTCGGCACCGTCCGAATCGGCACCCGCCGCGTCCCAGGAAGCGATAGCCGGTGACGACCGCCCGCGCCTGGCCGCCCGGTCCTTCACAGGAACCGGCGACGCGATCAAGTCGGTGGACCTGCAGGGCCTGCCTGCGCTGGTGACCTTCACCTGCAAGGCGTGCACCGGCGAAACGGTGTTGGAGACCGACGGTGCAGAGATCATGCTGGTCAACACCGTTGGCGGCTACGCCGGCTCCCACCTTGTGGACACCAGCACCGGTTCTGTCACGTCCCAGTTCAGCATCAGTGCCGATGCGGCCTGGACCCTGAAGGTGGAGGATGTTGACGCTGTACCCACGGCAGCCGGCAAGGCCCGCGGACATGGCGACGCCGTTATTTACTGGGATGCTCCGAGCGACCAGGCTGCCATCACCAACAATGGCGAGGGGCAGTTCCTGGTGGAGGGCTTCGGGTCCGAGATTCCGGAACTGCCCGTCGACGAGGAGGGCACCTACAGCAGCACGGTCCGGCTGACGCCCGGCTTTGTGCAGGTCAAGTCCGACGGTGACTGGACGCTGACCGCGAAGTAGGAGCCTTGGGTGGGAGGTTGCCTGGGGTGGCTACCGCACTGACTGGCAGACGGCCCCGCCGGACGTAGCGTCCGGCGGGGCCGTCTGTTTAAGCGCTGTTTGAGTGCTTTAGTCAGGTCGGGCACCTGCAAGCGTGCGCGCCAGCTCAGGCAGTGATGGCACCGTGTACTCGGGTTCCGCGAAATAAGCCGGATAGGGGGCTCCGGAACGGTTGATCCATGCGGTGCCGAGGCCCGCACGCGCGGCGCCGTGGATGTCCCAGGGGTGGACCGCCACCAGGAGCATCTGTTCCGGGTCGGTTCCGCAGGCCGCGGCCGCAAAGTCGTAGGCCCCGCGGGCGGGCTTCCAGGCGGGGGCGTCGTCGACGGACAGCAGGAGATCGAAGCTGTCCCGGATCCCGGCGGTGGTGAAGAGATTCTCCGCGACGTCGGTGGAGCCGTTCGTCAGCGTGGCAAGCCGGTAGCCGGCCGCCTTAAGGGACGCGACACCGTCCGGCACGTCGGCATGGAGTTCCAGCCCGGCCATGCCTTGCATGATGTGTTCCACGGCCGCGTCCGCCCCCATCCTCAGGTCCAGGCCGGTGAGCAGCCCGCGCAGTGCCTCCGCCCCGATCTCGGCAAAGGCGCTGTTGTCTCCGGCCGCTGTGAGGGCGAAACCGTCGCGCAGCAGGGTGGTGAACCACAGTTTGGCGAGCGACGCCGGCGCACCGGTCTCCGCGAAACGGTCAGCCAGGGGGGACATGTCGGACAGGGTTTCGTTGACGTCGAAGACGATGACGGACGGGGCGGTTCTCACGGAATGGCTCCTTCTCCAGCGGCTGGTCATGCCCAGTCTTCCGCGCGGAGAGCCTGAGCGGTAGATCCCGGTACGCAGGGGCGGGCGGGGCGGCGGTGACATGGCTAGAGTGGAAATAAGTGGAAGGCAGGTGCCCATGACCGAAGACACGGAAACCGGGATGGCTGGAACGGTCCTGCGGGAGCGTTACAGGGTCGAAGAAGTGCTTGGCCAGGGCGGCATGGGAAGCGTCTACCGGGGAACTGACCTGGTCCTCAACCGGGACGTCGCCCTGAAGATCTTCCGTGCCGACATCACCGACCCGGAGGAACTGGCGAGGCAGCAGACAGAAGCCCGGACGCTGGCCAGGCTGAACCACCACGGCTTGGTCACGCTCTTCGACACCGGGACTCTGCTCCGCGGCCAAAGGGAAGTGCCCTTTCTGGTCATGGAACTTGTCAGTGGAACTGATCTTCGCCGCCACCTCGCAGTCGGGCCGCTGACTTCGGCCGAAACGGCCCGGCTAGGAGCAGAACTGGCTGAAGCCCTGCACTACATCCACGATCGCGGCGTGGTGCACCGCGATGTAAAGCCGGCCAACATCCTGCTGACCCGTTATGCGGAGGATTCCCCGCTTAGGCCTAAGCTCGCGGACTTTGGAATCGCACGAATGCTCGATGGGGCCCGGCTCACCGCAACCAACATGATTCCCGGGACAGCGGCCTACCTGAGCCCGGAGCAGGCCAGCGGAGAAAACGTGGGACCGCCGGCAGACATCTACTCGCTGGGCCTGGTGCTGCTGGAGGCTCTCACCGGGACCGTGGCTTTCCCCGGACCTCCGATGGAATCCGCGGTGGCCCGTCTCTCCCGGGTTCCGGACATCCCGGATGCCCTGGGCCCGCAGTGGAAATCCCTGCTTGCTGCGATGACTGCCCGGGATCCACAAGACCGGCCGGACGCCGTAAGTATCGCAACAACACTGGGCCTGGCCGGTGAATGGACCGTGCCAGCCAAATATCCACGTGAGGCGAAAACCGCGGCGGAAGCACTTCCCCCGGCAACCCGGGTGCTGAGCGCGGGCGGTCCCAGGATTCGTCAGTCCGAAGGCAGGGCAGGGCCGCAGGGCGGTGCCCGGCTGCCTGCCCTCTCGGCCAGCGAGGTAACCAACGCCACCTCGTGGCACCGTGCCCCGGAGATGCCGGCGCGCCAACCGGCCTCCGCGGAGCCAAAACCGGCCCCGCAGCGTTCCTGGAAGAAACTCAGAAGCATCCGGGGCCGCCGGCTTTGGGTCTTGGTTGCCGTCGCAGCTCTCGCCGTGGTCCTGGTGGGGGTGCTGCTGACATCCATCCAGCGGCCGGCTCCGGCACCGGTGGAAACACCGTCGCCGGTTATCCCTGGGCAGATGGGCGAACACTTTAAAGAACTGGAAGAAAGCGTCACACCATGAATCAACTGCTTACCTCTGTTCTGGCCGCCTGCTTCGGCCTTTCACTGGTGACTGCGTGCTCGGCTGCGCCCGAGCTGGACGCCGGAGTCGCAGAGAAACTGCAGGCCCGTGTGGTCGAAGCGAAACAATTCGCCGCGCAGCAGAACTTCCCCGCAGCGCTGGCTGAGCTCGAACAGCTTGGCCAGGACGTGGCAACGGCTGCAGAGCAGCGCCAGGTGTCACAGCAGCGAAAAGCCCGGATCGAGGCCGCCATCAGCACAATCAAGGACGACCTTGAAGCAGCCATGACACCCACGCCGCCACCGCTCCCAACGACTCCTACGGCTGATCCTTCGGACAGCAAGAACGGAGAGGAGCAGGACGAAGACGCGAAAAAGGAGGCCGAGAAGCAGCAGGAGGAGGCGAAAAAGGAGGCCGAGAAGCAGCAGGAGGAGGTGAAGAAGGACGCCGAAAAAAAGAAGAAAGACCAGGACAAAGACCACGACAGAGAACATGACAAAGGCGACGGTTGATAACCGCTGCTTGGCGTCTGCGCCAGGCCTTTCTAAGAGCCAGCAGTTGTTCTAGGGTTGCGGCTATGAGGCTGCACGTAACCTACCAAGGTGGAGACAAGGACAGTAAGTCTGAGCTTCGGGAATTATCGGAGTTCCCGATAGAACTTCCTGGGGGCAGCTACGACTTGACCTTCAGGCATGCAAGTCAAGAACCCGACCCAACTGAGGCCGTGGCTAAGTGGGTGGCGCAAGAACAGCCGGCAGAGCAGTCCTAGCCGAAACTGTCACAGACGTCCGGGGGCGGATTCATCGGCGATGCAATGTGCCATTTACCGCGTCCCCCGTAAGAACTAGGATCGGGCCGTAACTTACGGCACGGAAGGAAACTGTCATGGAGTGCATCGTTTGGTCCGTCCCGATTCTGCCCGGCAAGCTGGAGGCGTGGAAGGCATTCGCCGAGAACACGAAGGGGGAGGAATATGACCGCTCCCGGAAGCGCATGGGAGTGGTTCGGGAAGTTGTATCACTGATGCAGACCCCGGAAGGGGACTTCGCGTGCATCTTTCAAGAGGCAAAGGATTTGGCCAAGGCCTTCCAGGTGGTCTCCGAGTCGGACGATCCCTACGACGTGTGGTTCCGGGAGAAAATCAAAGAGATCCATGGACTGACACTGGAAATGTTGCAGGGACCCCCGCCGGCGATCGTCACCGTCGACTACCGTAGCGACGAGCGATAATTCGACATATTGACAGGCGGATCACCCGGGAATACCGTCTGCCTTAACGGGGTTTTCCGCCCCGTTTCTAAGTATCTCGGCGTCAGCACTGGGCCGCTTCTGCTTGGCGAGGGCGCCTGCAAGGAGTCCTCATGTCTTGGGAAATGTCCGGATCGTATGTTGGCAACTGCAGTTGCCAGTTGATTTGTCCGTGCCCGGTCGACGGAGTGCCCACCGGACGGGACGGCCAATGCCGCGGCGTGAATGTCTTCCATATCGCGAATGGACGGCTCGACAGTACCGATCTGTCGGGCGTCGACTTCGCCTTCTGCAACTGGTTCCCTTCGAACCTCACCGCAGGCGGCTGGAAGGTGGGAGTCGTCGTGGACGTAGGCGCCTCGGATGCGCAGGCCAAGGCCCTGGAAAGCATCCTTCACGGCGAGGCCGGTGGGCCGTTCGAGGAGTTTGCGGCCTTGTATGGGGAATGGCTGGGCGTGGAGCGTGGCAGCGTCACGTTCTCGGACGGTGACAATCCGTCCGCCTCAGTAGCAGGGAAGGCGAGCTTCACCTTCGAGCCGCTTCCCGGAATCGGGGGCAGCGGCGTGACCACTGTCAAGAACGCGATGTTCGGCTTCGCCCCGGAATTCCGGATCGGCAAGGCGCCCGGACACTCGGACCTCTTCGGGATGGAGTTCGAGGGCTTCTACGGCGAGACCGCGGACTTCACCTTCGCCAGCGAGATGGCCGAGGACGCCCCCAGGGGCCGGGTCTGAGCGCCGGCAGCTCATGCTGCTCAGGAAGCTCTTCACGAGAGGCGGCACGCACGGCCCTGTGCGCGCCGCCGTTTCTGCTGCCGCGCCGTCCGGCTCTTCGGGCGCAGCGTCTCTTCCGCGTCCATCCTTGTCCAGGATCGATGCAAGCGAGGCCGGCCTCATCGCGGTCCTGCTCGGGCTCGCGGCTGCGAGTTGGGTGTTCAATTCAGCACAGATGAGCGGGATGGACATGGGCCGCTGGACCGACCCTGGCCCGCTGGGCTTCTTCGTCTCCACCTGGGTGGTGATGCTGGCGGCCATGATGTTCCCGTCGGTCGCGCCGATGGTGGTTGCCTACGACCGGATACATCATCACCGCCGCCGGATGGGACGCCACGCCCCGCCGGGGAGCACCGCTGTTTTCGTGGCCGGTTACCTGATCTCGTGGACGGCCTTCGGCCTGGTGGCCTACTCGCTGTACGCGCTGGTCGCGGCGCAGTCTCCGGGACTCTTCGCCTCTGACCAGGGAGGCCGTTATCTGGCCGCCGGAGTGATTATGGTGGCGGCCGTTTACCAACTGACGCCGGCCAAGAACGTCAGTCTGATGAAATGCCGGACGCCCATGGATTTCATCCTGCACCGCATGCGGCACGGGTACGGCGGTGCGCTGCGGATGGGAGTCGAGCACGGCGCGTGGTGCGTTGCGTGCTGCTGGGCGCTGATGACGGCACTGTTCGCGCTCGGTGTGATGAGCATCGGGTGGATGGCGGTGATCGGGGCATTCATCGCCGGCGAGAAGATGCTCCCATGGAAGCGGCTCGCAAACCTGTCCGTTGCGGTGGCGCTGGCTGTGATTGCGCTGGCCATTGCCCTGTCGCCCGCGGCGACGGACGGGATGACGATGTAGCAGGGCGTTTGTTACGACTACACGGATCACGAGGAGGCTCTTCCCGGACAGCCGCCAGGAAAGGAGGGCGTCCGTTTCTTCGTGAATGCGCTGCGGACGGCGTTCCCGGATGTCAGGGTCAAGTCGCTCGAGCCGTCATTTTCGGACGGGAACATGGAGGCGTGCCACGTCACCCTCACGGGTACCCACCGTGGGGAACTGGCCGGCATGCCGGCAAGTGGTAAGAGTGTCGAATTCGGCGGGACTGACATCATCCGTGTCGAGGGCGGCAAGGTGGCCGAGCACTGGGGTACCACCGACAACCTGAGGCTCATGCAGCAGATTGGCGCAATTCCCGGATAGCGCCGAGCTGAATACCGAAGCGTTGTCTGCGGCAGCCGTCCAAAAGGGCGGTAGCTCAACGGCGCGGCGGCCGCCCCCAAAGTGGGGACGGCCGCCGTCGTACTTTCTAAAGGTGAGGATCAGCTGTTCAGCGTGTACGGCTTCGGGAGCTTGAGGCCGCGCTGGTCCATGAGGGTGCGCAGGCGGGTGGGGTAGTCGGTGATGATGCCGTCCACGCCAAGGTCCATCAGGCGGGCCATGTCCGCGGTGGTGTTGACGGTCCACGGGATGACGGGTAGGCCGAACTCGTGGGCTTCGGTGATCATCTGCGGGGTGACGGAGCGGAAGGCGGGGGAGATGACGTCGTACCCCTGGGCTTTGGCGGCTTTGGCGAGGGATCCGTTGTAGTCGTCGATATCGATCCCGCCCAGGTTCGGGCTGGCGCCGGGCTGGCCGACTTCGAGCCAGTCGTCGCCGCTGGAGAGGGCCACGAGCGGGAGCTGCGGGGCGATCTTCCTGGTGTAGTTCAGCGAGGACCAGTCGAAGGACTGCAGCGTGGTGCGGTGGGACATGCCGGCCTTGTAGATCTCGATGACCACGGCCTTGGTGAGCGCCTCCATGCCCTCGCTGCCGGCCTTGCCGTCCTCCACTTTGGTCTCGACGTTGAAGCGGACCTTCCGGGCGTTGAAGCTGGCTGCCAGCTCAAAGACGTCCTTGAGTTCGGCGATCCTGTTGCCGTCGATCACCTCCTGCTCCGGGTAGCCGGGCAACTGCACGAAGCCGCAGTCCAGGGTCTTGACCTGGTCGAGGGTCAGGTCCGCGACGCGGTCGCCCACGTACGGGAATTCGGCGTCGCCGGGGATGGCGGGGGCGGTGTCGCGGCACTTGTTCGCCTGGATGGAGTCGTCGTGCCAGACGACGACGCTGCCGTCCTCGGTCAGATGGGTGTCCAGCTCCAGCGTGGTCACGCCAAGCTCCAATGACTTAGCGAACGCTGCCAGGGATTCCTCGGTCCATTCCCCGCGGCCCCCGCGGTGGGACTGCAGGTCAAAGGAACCGTTGCGTTCCCGGGTTTTAACCAGGTTGGTGTCTGGCGACGGTGCGGTTCCGGCAGCGTTCGACGACGGCGTGCCGGCGTCCGCGGTCGGGGCGGCGACGGCAGGGCTCGCCATTGCGGCGATGAGCGCGGCGGCGGCCGCGGCGGTCAGGACTGTGCGCATGGTCATGGTTCCTCCCGGGTGGTCGGTGGTCGGCGCTGAGCCGCCGACCCGTTCACCATAGGAAGGCCAGATGGACGGCTGTGTGTGGGGAGTTGGATGGGAGGTGAACAGCTGCGGCTGCGGCCTCGCCCGCCGGCAGACTTCAACCCGTCGGGACGCTTGCTGCCGGCAACTGCATTCGTCACCAACGAGCATTCCGGCACGGTCTCAGTCATCCCTGCGGGTTCGAGCAGTGCCTCCGGAACGATTGACGTCGGCCGCAAGTCGAATCCTCACGGAATTGCCGCCGCCCCTGACGGCACGGTGTACATCACCAACGTCCTCACGGACGAAGTCGTGGTCATCGAGCCGAAGACGTCGGCCGTGGCACGGCGAATTCCTGTAGGCCGTTCCCCGCAGGAAGTCTCAGCCGGCCCGGACGGCTCCATCTACGTCACCAATAATGTGGACCGCACGGTCTCTGTGATCGGACCAGGAGAATCCGAGGTCACACGGACCGTCCCCGTGGGAAAGGAGCCGGGACGTCTCGCTGCGACCCCGGACGGCACCGTCTACGTGGCAAACCGTGCGGCCAACTCCGTTTCGGTCCTCTCGCCGGAAGCAACCCCTGTGAAGGCGGGATCGGCGACGCCTCAGGCGGGACCGGCGGCGGGACCGGAGACCTTTCAGGACAGCTCCAACAAAGCCGAAGTGAGCTTCTTCGTTGCCGGTGGAGCGGTCTTTTTTTGGTGTCCTCGTGGGTGTCGGATTCTGGCTCCGCCAAAGAGCCAGGCGCAAGGCAGCGTAAGCGCCGTCGTCTTACTGGGCGGTGTCCGCCCAGCCTTGGTTAGCCGGACCGCCGTAGGCCCCGTCCTCACAGAGCTGCGCCGCGACCCCGGCGGCCTGCGCGATCGCCGCTGCTGAGGCCTTGGAGCCTTCACTGCCGCTGCCGGCAGCGAGTCCGGCGGCATAGCCCACCATGAGCGAGGTGATCGGCGCGGCGGCGTGGGTCACTGACCGCGCCGATTTCCTGGCGAGGTCCAGAACCATTTCCTGGTCGAATTCGAGGTCCAGGAGCTGCAGGGCCTGCGCCAGCCGGTTGCTCCACTGCGCCAGGATCTGTGCCTCGTCGTCGTCGACAGCCATGTTCTCTCCTTGATAGCGGCCATTGTGGCGGTGCCTCCCGCCCGGTGGCCACGACACTACAAGGCTTTCCGGCGTAAGTCACCGGTGAATGTCTGGACGTGCCCGCATCCTGACGAGCAGCCAAGTGCGGGGGACCGGCCAGATGATGGCCAGCGCGAGCACGGGCACCAGCATGACGCCGACGTCGGGGAACTGGCGGACGATGACGGCCAGGTTGGTGTCGAACTTGGCGGGTGCGTAGATGAGGCACAGCCACAGCGCGAACCCGTCGAGGGCGAGCGCTGCGAGGCCCACAGCCCACAGCGCCCACCGCCTGCCGGCCGCGGCGCGGCTTCGCCGGAGGGCGGAGAGCGCCAGCCACAGGCTCAGCAGTTCCGCGAGCAGCAGTGCCAGCGAGACGGCCCAGCTGTAGCGCTGAAGCCAGTCCTCCTGCACCACCGCCGGCGCCGGCGGCTGGCCGTGGAGGATCCGCAGGATGTTAGTGTCGATGGCTTTGAGCCGTGACGGGGCCGAGGTGTCATTCGCGTTGATGACCATGGCGACGCCGAGGCCGGAGCTGGGAACCAACGCCTGGTAGGTGTGCGAATTCCCCCATTCCCCCTGATGCTCCGCGAGCAGCGGCAAGGTATCCGGGCGGGGCGGTTCGCCAGGGGCGGCGGATTCCACGAGCGGACGGGTGAACCAGCCCATGGCGTAGCCCTTGGACTCGTCCACCCGGACCCGGGGCTCGAGCAGGGCCTTCACGCTGTCGGGCCGGAGAATGCGCTGGTCACGGTACAGGCCGTTGTTCAGCAGGGCGATCAGTTCGTGGCTCTTGTCCTCCGCGGAGGCGTACATGGTGGTGGACGGCATGCCGGTGGTGGGTGCGGGCACCTCGGTTTGCTGCCAGAACGTGCCGAACCACAGGGAATGTCCGGCGGCTGCACTGTCTGTGCGGGCGGAGGCGCGCGTGGGATGGCTGTGGAGCATCTCCAGGGGCTCGAACAGGTGCTGCTGCATGTAATCCCCGAACGGCTGGCCGGAGACCGTCTGCACCAGAAGGCCCAGGATGTTGAAGTTGGCATTGGCGTACCCGAATGCTTCCCCCGGAACCCCGGCCAGTGGCGAGCCTGACAGGGCGCGCACACCTTCTTCGATGGCCTCCGGGCCCTGCGCGTCATAGCCTTCGAAGGCCGTGTCCTTGGCCGCCATGCCGCTGGCCTGGTGGAGCAAATGTCGGACGGTGATCTCCGATGAGCGGCTGTCCCGCAGAGTGAACCAGGGCAGGTAGGACCGCACGGGCTCATCCAGCCGGAGCCTGCCGGCCTCGACCTGCTGCATCACGGCAATGGCCGTGAGGGACTTAGTGGTGGACGCCAGCAGCACCGGAGTCTGGGGCGTCATGGGGCGCCCCGAGCTGTCGGCACGGCCAAACGCGGCGGAATGCACCTGGACGCCATCCTTGACGACGACGATGGCGGCTCCCGGAAGCCCAATCGCGCTAATCTGCTCCCGCATGAAGGCGTCCACCGCCTCAAATGTCTCATCGGGGATGGCAGGTCCGGCAGCTGGCCTTTCGACGGCGGCAGGCGGCTGGGTGCCGACGGCGGCAGTGGCCGGGGTGGTGAACCCGCAGAGAACGCCAGCCACCAGGAAGCATGACAGAATCCAGCGCGATGACCAGGAAATTTCTCGCATGCCCGCACCTGCTTCGCCCTACCGTCCCTCCACGGTAGGACCGGGCAGGCGGGAAAACAATGCATCATCCCGGGCGCGTTGGCTGCACGTGAATGGACCGGGCCCGCCGGATCATCTGCCGGGGAAATGCGAACCGTGCCGGCCCGTACTTGGAGTCCTGTCTGGCCGGCACGGTCCGCGGTCTATGCGTAACGCAGCCTTGTTCAGGCGCGCCGACGCCCGCGCCGTGAGGCGGGTCCTTCCGGTCCCTGGGCGTTCTCCGGGGTGTCCTTCGGGACGGTGTTCTCCGGGATGGTGTTCCGGGGATCAAGGAGTTCGGCCAGATGGAGGCTCTTGCGCTCCGGTTCCAGCTGCTTGACCTGCATTGCACAGCTGAAGCCGTCGGCAAGGACCGGTGTCTCTGCCGCAGTGCTTTCAAGGGCAGGAGCCAGTGCCTGCTGTGCCACCTTCATGGAGATGTCGTAGTGGTTGGCTTCGAACCCGAAGTTTCCCGCGACTCCGCAGCAACCTGTGGCCTCCGCGACATTGGCTACTCCCAGGGCCGCCAGTGCCTTCCGCTGTACCGTCGCCCCAAAGGTGGAGTACTCGTGGCAATGTGTCTGCACTGTTACCGCGGACGGCACGGCCGGGGGCGTCCAGCCGCCGTCCACCCATTGCTTAACGGCTTCGGCAAAGCTCTGGATCCGGTGTGAGACGCGTTCGGCGGCTTCGGTGCCGAGAAGCTCGGGGCCGTCCTTTTTCAGGGCTGCTGCACAGCTGGGTTCGATGACGACGATGGGGGCATCGCTGCCGTCATCCAGTTTGGCGACGGTCTTGCCCAACATCTTCTTGGCTGCGTCGAGCTGCCCCGTTGAGATCCAGGTCAGGCCGCAGCAAGCGTCTGTCTCGCAGGAGACCTGCCTTCCGGTCCCTTCGATGACCCGTGCAGCGGCTCCGGCCACCTCCGGTCGGAAACCCTTGGTGAAGGAGTCGACGAAGAGCACCGTGTCCGCGGCAGCCGGCGTCTTTGCGAAATCTGCGAGGGCATCGCTGAGCATCTTTCCGGAGGCGAATTTCGGCATGGCCCGCTTGGTGGTGAGACCACCTGCTGCTGCCACCACCTTCCCAAGCGGGCTTGCCAGGACTGCATTGACCAGCGGGCTGATGCGGGACGTGAGCTTCAGCCACCTGGGCAGCCACCCGAGCGAGAAGTGCGACATCGGCCGGAGCCTGCCCTCGTAGTAGTGGGAGAAGAACTCCGACTTGTAGCTCGCCATGTCCACGCCGGCGGGACAGTCGTTGGAACAGGCTTTGCAGGACAGGCAGAGGTCCAACGCCTCGCGGACGTCTTCCGACTTCCAGCCTTCGTCGACGGTCCGCGCGCCCCGGACCATGTCCTGGAGCACCCTGGACCGTCCGCGCGTCGAGTCTTTCTCGTCCCCTGTGGCCCGGTAGCTCGGGCACATCACTCCGCCGGAGTCCGAACGGCACCTGCCGACGCCGATGCAGGCCTGGACGGCATGCACCCAGGGGTCGGCTCCGGCCGCGGCGGCCTCTACGGGCCGGAGCTCGAAGTGCGTCCTCCACTCACGCTCGGGGACGCCCTCGAGGGCCAAATTGTCGTCAAACGGATCCGGATCGGTAATCGACCCCGGATTCAGGATCCCTGCCCCATCCCACAGCGTGCGGTATTCCTCGAACGCGGCGAGCATGCCGGGGGAATACATGTGCGAAAGCAGTGCTGAGCGGGCACGCCCGTCGCCGTGTTCCCCGGACAGGGAGCCTCCATGGCGGACAACAAGTTCGGCGGCGGCCTGCGTGAACTTGCGGAAGACGCTGCGGCCCTCTTCGCTGCGCAGGTCGTACGTGATCCGGATGTGCATGCATCCGGCCCCGAAGTGCCCGTACATGATTCCGGTCAGTCCATAGTCGTCCAGGAGCGTCCGGAAGTCCGCCAGGTAGGCTGCAAGGTTCTGCGGGGCGACGGCGGAGTCCTCCCAGCCGGCCTGGGATTCTCCGCCACCGGCGGGCCTCGATGACAGGCCCGCGCCGTCTTCCCTGACCCGCCACAACGTAGCGCGTTCAGCAGAGTCCGGAACGGCACACCCATCGACCAGGCGGCCGTTCGCGGCGAGCCGCTCCAGCAGCAGGGCGGCCTGCCGGGCGACTTCGTCCGGGTCGTCGCCGTCGAGGTCCACATACAGGAACGCCTTGCCCTGGGGCAGCCCCAGGACGGAGTCGTCTCCGCGGCGCAGCCGCATGGTGTCAACGATGGCCTCGTCGATGCCTTCGACCGCTGCCGGGGAGAAGTCAAGGATGGTCTCGATGTCCTTCGCGGCATCGACCACGTCGGCATAGCCGAGGCAAACCAGCAGTGCACTGGATGGCTTGGGGACGAGTTTCATGCGCGCGCGGACGACGACGGCGCAGGTTCCTTCGGTACCGACCAGTGCCCTGGCAACGTGCAGGCCGTTTTCCGGCAGGAGATTGGCAAGGTGGTAGCCGGAAACCTGGCGCTGAATGCGGCCGAGTTCAAGGCGGAAAGCAGACAGATTGTCCTGGGCGAGCTTCTTGAGGTCTTCGCCCAACTGGAACGCGCGGGAAACGGAGTAAGCGTCAGACGGGTCGGTGGCCCGGACGCCGCTGTCCGATGCGGTGAGCAGGGCGCCGTCGGAGGTGACGACGTCGATCTCGTGGACGTGATCGGAGGTCCGTCCATAACGCACCGAATGGTTGCCGCAGGCGTCGTTGCCGATGGCGCCGCCGATGGTGGCACGGTTTTTTGAGGACGGGTCGGGGGCGAACGTGAGGCTCCCGCCGGTTGCCCGTTCAGTTTCGCGGGTGAGCTGGGCAAGCACGACGCCGGCCTCGACGTCCGCCGTTCCTGCCGCCTCATCGACGGTGATGATCCGGTTCATATGGCGCGAGAAGTCCAGCACAATTCCCGGGCCGATCGCGTTTCCAGCCATGGACGTCCCCCCGCCCCGGCTGATCAGGGCAGTTCCGGTTTCCCGGCATGCCGCCATGACCGCGCGGACGTCGTCGACGCTGCGCGGGAACACAACGCCGAGAGGCGGGACCCGGTAGTTGGACGCGTCATAGGAGTATGCGGCCAGCCGGTGACCCGAGGCTTCCACGGGCACGCCCGCGGCCTGAAGCTTTGCCAGAATCGATGCACGTTCCGGGGCTGTGATCTTTGAATGCATGCTGCGCTTTCCACTTGGAGTGTCATGGAACGGTTTCGAGTTGTGTTGCCGTACTAGTGCTCCCGGGAGAGTTCTTCCTGGGTTCTCGTGCTGAGGAACGCTTCGGCGTCGTCCAAATGGGCGGCCCAAAGCTTCAATGCCTTCTCCGCGTTGCCGGCGACCAGCGCATTCAGGAGCTCAGTGTGTTCATCGTGAAGCGTGGATACATGCAAGTACCTGGGGCGAAGGAGTGCCATCAGGAGGCGGATCTCTGTGGAAATCGTCTGAAAAAGCCTGCTGAGCCGTGGCGAGTCGGCAGCCCCCACGACCGCCGAATGAAAGCCCATGTCAGCCTGTGCCGCAGTTTCCCAGTCCTGGTCATCGCTGACCTCTGAAAACCTCGCCAGCGATTCCCGGATGGGTCCCGTGTCACCACCGTGACAGACCGCGCGGACTGCCTCGAATTCGATGAGTCGGCGTACCAGAAATATGTCGGCGACGTCCTGGACGGAGAAGCGACGGACCCTGGCGCTTCGCCCGGTTTCACGTTCCAGGAAGCCATCAGCGATGAGGCTCTGTACCGCGACGCGGGCAGTGGGCCTGGCCACGCCCAATTGCTGGGCCACGTGGCTGTCCTTGACCACTGCTCCCGCTGAATAGTCCCCGGCAAGGAGGCTGCGTTCCAGTCGGGTGCGAACAGCGTCCGCAACTGTAACTGCATCATTTATCACCATGAAACTGTATAACAGCTATACACTTCGTCCCAAGACCTTTCGAAATGCGGGGTAACTCTGACGATCCTGCCGGTGGCGGCAGGGAGGGCAAGTAGGTCCCGTCTACTCCAGGGCAGCCCCGCTGCGCCGGGCGAGGAGTTTCAGTTCGCGCACAACTGCATCGATCTGATCCGATCGTGAATCCGGGTGGGTCTTGCGTGCCGGTTCCCGATCGCGCGCACTGTTGACGGCGCCAGTTCGCATTCGACCAGGTGCAGGTTGTTGGGAGGTCAAGGTGTCGGAGAGGGGGTCGTGGAAGACCAGCTCGATTCCTCTTGGCATCGGGGCTGGATCCACCATTTTGCTGCCGCTATATGGCCCTTCCTGGTGCATCCCTGCTTCTTGTTCCCTCAAAGCGACTCTCCCAGCTGAACATGGACGGCCAAGAGGACAGCCCCGAGGGCAAAGCCTGCGATGCAGATCTGCGAAAGGAGGCCGGCCCTGGATCTCCTCCGCTGAGCCAGTGTGGCGTCGGAAGAGCGTGCGTAACTGATTGCAGTTGCGCTGGTCAGGAATCCTGCCGTGATAAGAACGATCAGACTGAGCATCGGATCGTCCGTCCATCATCTCCAATGAGCCAAGGCGGCGGAGCTTTCATGGCATGCCTAGTTAGTTAGGGAATGGGTTGTGGGAAATCGTGAGGTCATAGTCGTCCTCAATATGGAAAAGCCGTCGATGACCAAGTTCGTCGGTAACCCAAATGGTTCGGCCATCTTCAGTCCGATCATCAATCAAGCCCTTATGGCGGGGGACGCCCTGCTGGCTAAGGACGACGATGTCGCCTTGCTCGAGTGTGTTCCACGTGGATGCGTGACTGCTCTGTCGCACTTTGTCTACCTTTCGAGGAGTTTGAGGCTGAAGGGTGCCTGGAGGCGGAATGCAATGGTGCAGGTGTCAGGCGATACAAGGGGGTCTGAGAAGCTTCTGCGTAATCTGGAACCTGTAATGAAGTTCCGCCTCCTACTTTATCGTCGATTGTTGACAATTACTAGGGTAAATTCTCCTTTTGCAGCTGATGGCGCCGCTTAACGCCGAAGCGGCCGTTGCAACCCCTCAAGAATTCCGGGGTTGCAACGACCGCTGGGAGCCGGCATGGGCCGGACTGGTCACTACAGAGTTACGGGGTTCGCGAACCCCGGGCCGTTATTTGTCCTGCTGTGTGGCGGTGAGATCCTCAACGGCTTTTTGCATGTGCCGTTTGATGGCCTTGAGGAGGCCTTTCCTGTCGCCTGCCTCCAGCAGATCCAAGACCTTCTGGTGTTCCTCCACCAGAACGTCTACCCACGGATAGGAGACTTCCAGGTTGAGGATGCACATCCTTGATTCGGCAGCCAGCGTCTCGTAAATCCGGATGAGGCGGGTATTTCCTGTTCCTGCGACGAAGGAGGTGTGGAATTGCATGTCCAACCGTGCAAGTTCCTGCCAGTCGGATCCGGCGACCTGCTTTGCCATGTCGCTGATGACTTCCTTCAGCACTTCGCAGGTGTCTTGGATCTGCTCCTGGCTGCCGTCGAGCAGCGTGTTTGCAGCCGCTGTCTCGACGGATTCGCGGACC
>NZ_JCAXEA010000031.1:0-54341 GCF_059759125.1 Arthrobacter sp. GQ119
TTCACCAGTTCTGTGTAGCCGGGTTCCGTTAGTCCTGGACCAAGAGAGAGACACCGACTGGAGAGGCAACCCCGTCATGGGAGCTGCCTTCATTGGGAGAACACGCGAAATACCCGTGCCGGCCACAGCAGCCACCACCTGTGACCGGCACGGTCATCCTGTCGCTCATAACTGCAGAGCGACAGGGAGTCTGGAAAGTGTTGGTGCGTGCCCGGACGGAGAAACCTTTCCCTGGTCATTGGCGTCAGTCGTGCACTCAGCGTTCTAGCTCTTTTGGAGTACACCCACGGTCAGAAGCGCGTTCGCGAACCGCCGTGAATCGCCCGTAACGACACACAAGGCGAGATTCTGTGACCTGGCGAGATCATAGAATTCGAATCGGTCAACGAACTCCGTTTCGGTGCCTTCGGGCATTAGGTCATCGATTTCTGTATGAACGAGACATGGCATTGCGTCCCCGGAGGGCGTGATCCGCGTTAGCTTTTCGACACGGACGGTGCCCAGGACGACAGCCAGGACCTGGGGCACTGTTGGAAAGTCGGCCTGCAGGTTCAGGTAAACGGTTTGTGCGTTTGGGCCCACTGCGGTCGCTGCTGAATAGTGGCCGTCGGTGATGAGGACGGTGGCACCGTGGCCAGCGGCGGCCAACGCAGAGATGATGCGTGGATGCGTCAGCTGTCCGGTGATCATGCGAAGTACTGTCCGCCGTTGATGTCCACAACGGTGCCCGTGACAAATCGCGCATGTTCCGAAGCAAGCCACAACGCCGCACCTGCGACGTCTTCCGGAACTCCGGCCCTTCCGAGCGGGATTGTCTCGACCGTGGCGGCTTTGGACTCGGAAGTGGTGAAGGTGTCATGGAAGGGTGTCGCTTCGATGAAGCCAGGGGCCAGGGCATTGACGGTGATACCGGATGATGCCAGTTCCTTTGAAAGCCCTCGGGTGAAGCCAAAGATGGCGGCCTTGGACGTCGCGTACGCTGTTGCCCCGGCGTGTCCACCGTTGCGTCCGGCCAACGAGGCGACATTGATAACCCTGCCACCGCCGTTGATCAGTGGCAGGGCGAAATGGGTCATCAGGAAGGTGCTGTCCAGGTTGACGGCCAGGACCTGCTTCCAGAGTTTGAAGTCCATCTCGCCGATGGCAGATCGCTGGATGAGCCCGCCGACGTTGTTGACAAGAATGTCCAGCCGTCCAAAATCGCGGCCGAGGGCCTCGACTGTCCTTTGGACTTCCGTTTCGATGGTCGCGTCCAGTTGCACGGAGGCCAGGGGGTGTCCGGAGTGGCGTTCCACTTCATCGGCGAAATCCTGGTCGGGTTTGTGGCTGTTGTAGGTGATGGCGACTCTGGCTCCAGCTTTAGCGAGGGCCAGGGCGATGCCTTGACCGATGCCGGTGCCTCCGCCTGTAACCAGAGCGGTCTTTCCACGCAGTGACTGTTCAAACACGATGATTTGTTCCTTTCATGCGAACCGGTTCTCCGGCTGCGACTAATGGGTTTTGGCGAGTTCGGCTGCGGCGACAGCGCTGGGAGTGGCTGTGCCTTCGGGCCGGTTCCGTGCGTAGAGGAACGTGGCAATGGCTGTGATGACCAGGCAGGCAGCCAGGAAGAGCAGGCCGGCAAGGTTGCTGTGGGTGGCGTCATTGAGCAGCCCGACGGCGTAGGGGGCTACGAAGCCTCCGACATTTCCGATGGAGTTGACCAGCGCCAGGCCCGCCGCCGCGGCCGCGCCGCCCAACGCGGCCGATGGCATGGACAGGAGCGGGGCAGTTGCGGAGAACACGCCCATGGCGGCGATCGTGAGGAATACCAGTGCTGCGACAGGGTTGACCGGGAGGAGGAACGCGGCCCCGGTCAGCCCGAATGCTGCGATGAGCATGCTAATGCTGGCATGGGCTGCGCGTTTGCCGGTCCGGTCGGACCGGCGGCTCCAGTAGAAGACGAAGAACGCTGCGGCCGCGTAGGGAATGACGACGATGAAGCCCACTTGTGCGGGATCGAGCTTGCCCAGCCCGGCGACCACGGTGGGGAGCCACAAACCAAAGCCGTAGATGCCGCAAACCATGCCAAAGTTCAGGAACGCGTACACGAGGGCGCGGCGGTCTTTCAGCCCGTCCAGGAAGCTGTGCGATCCGCTGCGCTGTTTCTCCGCCAGTTCGTTGGCCATGGTAGTGCTCAGCCAGTTGCGTTCGTCCGGGCGGAGCCAGTGCGCCTCTTCCGGGCGGTCGGTCAGCAGCCGTGGGGCCATGAATCCCAGGATGATGGCGGGGATGCCTTCGATGATGTACAGCCACTGCCATCCGTGGAGGCCCATCAGCCCGTCCAGGTTCAGCAGCAATCCCGAGAGGGGTGCTCCGATGGCGTTGGAGACTGGCTGCGCGAGAATGAACAGCCCGAGGACGGTGACCCGCTGGGCCGCGGGGAACCACAGGGTGAGGTAGAAGACGACGGCGGGGAAGAAGCCGGCTTCGGCGGCTCCGAGCAGGAAACGGATCACGTAGAACGTCGTCTCGCCGGTGACCAGCGCCATCGCGGTGGCGCAGATGCCCCAGCTGACCAGGATCCGGGCGAGCCACTTCCTCGCCCCAAACCTGTACATGCCGCCATTGCTCGGGACTTCGAACAGGGCATACCCAATGAAGAAAATACCGGCGCCCAGGCCGTAGGCGGTGGCGGTCAGGCCGATGTCTTCGCTCATCGTCAGTTTCGCGAAACCAACGTTGTTTCGGTCCAGAAATGCGATGAAGTATAGAAGGCAGATCACCGGGATGATCCGGCGGCGCACCTTGGCCAGGGTCCGGTCGCCGAGCTCTCCGAAAGTGGGTTGGGCAGGGCGCTGCCGGGCTGAAATTAGCGTTTTCATCAAGGCTCCTTTGGCTTAATTCATTGTTGTCGCCGCACCCGTCCGTGGCGACACATCAAATCCGTTATGACTAGAGTGCAACATATGCACAGCATGTGCAAGTTCTTACTCGCCAACCTCTTCCCCATGCGCCCTCAATGGGGATATTTAGGACTTTTCGTTGACAGTAGGGCCGAGGCGTTCTATGTTTCTTGCACATAGCGTGCATATGTTGCACTGCACTTTGGAACAACGAAGAGATCAAGGAAGATCGCGTGATGCGCAGACGTAGTTTTTTGGTGCTTGCCACCGGATCGCTGGCAGCGGCAGGGTTGGCGGGTTGCTCTTCACAGGCTCCTTCAGGCGACCGAGAGGCCACCTTGAAGGTTTGGAACCCCCAGGACAACTGGCGTAAGACGACGAAGTTCTATGACGCCAGGGTTCAGGCGTTCAAGGAGAAGTACCCGAAGGTCCAGGTCGAGTATGTCGACATTCCGTACGGACAGTACGAGGCCCGGTACACGGCAGGGTTTAGTAGTTCCTCGGACGCGCCGGATATCTTCATGGGCCAGGTCTCCTATTACGGAGGCGGGCTCGGAGTGGCGGCCGTCGCCCCGGACGACCTCCAGGAATCGTGGGAGGAGAAGCTCAACAGCGTCACCCGGGACAATTTCAAAGTCGAGGGCAAATGGGCGGGGTATCCCGTGAGCACCGATCTGGGCATGCAGCTGTATTACAACGTGGACCACTACGCCGCGGCCGGCCTGAACCCCGATTCCCCGCCTAAATCTTTCGAGGAGCTTCGGCAGTACGCCGCCAAGCTCGTCAAGAAGGACGGTGAGAAGATCGTCCGGAACGGACTCTCGCTCCGTTACTCCGGAAACCCGACAGGTATCGCCGACAAGGGCTTGCCCTACATCCATGCCTTCGGCGGCAGGCTTTACGCCGAAGACCACAGCACGGCCGCCGGTTACCTCAACGGAGAAGGGACCGTGGCCGGCATCCGGTTCATGCAGGACCTCGTGAAGAAGGACCGCGTCTCCAGCCTGGAACTCGGAAGCCCCGATGACACCTTCGCCCAAGGCGCGTCTTCCATGACACTTCGTGAAGGCTGGTACGAGGGATGGCTGAAACAAAACGCCCCCGGCGTGAAGTTCGCCGTGGTGCCCTACCCCGAGGGCCCCAAGGGATACCCCAAGGTATCCCTGCTGTTCAACTGGGCATGGATGGTCAATGACCGCTCCAACAACAAGGACCTCGCCTGGGAATGGATGAGAACCGTTTCGAACCCCTCGACCGACCGTGAGCTGGCGAAGCTCGAAGGCTACCTGCCCGTATGGACCGAAAACTTCTCCGACCCGTACGTCACCGCACGCACGGACTACCAGGCAGTAAAAAAGCAAATGGCAGAAGGCCCCGGGCCGGTATACAACGCACCCTACACAAACCAGATTGCGATTACCGTCGGCAGCGCCATCGAGGCTTGCCTTCAGGGCGCCGACGTCCAGAAGACCCTGGACGGGGTCATTTCGCAGGTCGACGAACTCCTGGAACGCGGACGGTAGCCGGTGAACGCTCCTGCCCTCAGGCCAAAGGGCCTGAACAGCTCGCTGCACACCCGGCGCGCCTACACCTTCCTCGCCCCGGCACTGTTCTTCGTCCTGGTGCTGTTCATCATCCCCCTCGGCTACAACATCCTTATCAGCTTCTTTGACTGGTCGGCGGTGGGCCGCAAAGAGTTCAACGGACTCGAGAACTACATCAAAGTCCTTGGCAGCGAACGGTTTCTCAATGCCGCCGGAAACACCATGTACTTCACCGTGCTGGCGGTTCCGATCGGCGTGGTTCTCTCCCTCGTGGTCGCGCTGGGCTTTAACACCCTGCTCATCACGAAAGTGACCGGGTTCATCCGGGCCCTGTACTTCGCCCCGGTCGTGGCGTCGCTGACTGCTGTCGCCTTCGTCTGGTTGTGGATCTTCAACCCCGCATACGGCCTGGCTAATGACATCCTCGGAATCTTCGGCATCGGACCTCAGCCCTGGCTGACCGACGAATCCCAGGCAATACCCTCCCTCGCCATCATGTACGTGTGGGCACGGCTGGGATTCAACGTGATCATCCTGCTCGCAGGGCTGCAGGCTATCGACCGTTCCTACTACGAAGCTGCCCGGATCGACGGAGCAGGCCCGCTGAAGATGTTCTGGTCCATCACCTTGCCGCTGTTGAACCGCCAGCTCGTGCTCGTGATCAGCGTGGAAGTCATGAACGCGATCAAGCTTTTCGAGCTGCCGTTCGTGGCCACAAAGGGAGGCCCTGTTGGGTCCACCCGCTCAATCGTGATGGAAATCTACGAACTCGCGTTCCGCGCCGACAGGTGGGGAGAAGCCGCCGTCTACGTGATCTTCCTGTTCGTTTTCCTGCTCGTCGTTACCGGCCTGATCCGGAAACTCTTCACAAGGGACATATCGGAATGACCATCACGACAACCCGCCCGGAGAAGGCCAGAGCCCAGCAGGCTGTTCTCCGCGGTCCCCGCTTCCGCTGGGGCGCACTGCTGATCAAGACAGCA
Organism: Arthrobacter sp. GQ119; assembly: GCF_059759125.1. Taxonomy (NCBI): domain Bacteria; kingdom Bacillati; phylum Actinomycetota; class Actinomycetes; order Micrococcales; family Micrococcaceae; genus Arthrobacter; species Arthrobacter sp. GQ119. Next base: position 5,413 of record NZ_JCAXEA010000031.1, read on the forward strand.
CTCATCCTGGGCGGCTGCGCCCTGCTGGTGCCGCTGGCCTGGGTTGCCCTGTCCTCACTGAAGCGGCCGGACGAGATCCTGCAGCTTCCCGTGAAGTGGCTTCCTGAGAACTTCTTCAACTTCAACAACTACGTGCAGCTCTTCGCCCAGTACGACTTTGGCCGCTACATGGCCAACTCGTTCCTGGTCACGGGAATCGGAATCCTCACCAGTCTCGCCATAGCGCTGCTGGCCGCCTATGCCTTCGCCTATTACCAGTTCCGTTTCAAGGAGCCAATCTTCCTGCTGGTTCTGGCGCTGTTCATGGTCCCTCAAGAGGCGCTGGTGATCCCCATGTTCCTCATGGTCTCCGGAGCCGGCTTGAACAACACCTACATCGGCATGGCGTTCCCTGACCTGTTCACGGTCCTCGGGGTCTACCTGCTGCGGCAGTTTATGGAGGGAATCCCCTACAGCTACGTCGAGGCCGCCCGCATGGACGGCGCGCGGGAGTTCAAGATCCTCACCCGCGTGATCACCCCCATGGTGGCACCAGCGATCGTCGTTTTCGTCATTATCAAGTTCATGTTTACCTGGAACACCTTCCTGTGGCCCATGCTGATCGCCCAGGACGAGAACATGTACACCGTCACCGTCGGACTGGTGAACTTCGCCGGTTCCGAGTTCAACCAATGGAACCTCATCAACGCAGCGACCATGATTAGTATGATCCCCACCATCGTGCTTTTCATTACCCTGCAGCGCTACCTGGTCCGCGGAGTCGCCATGAGCGGCATGAAATAAGAAGGGAGGGTGCCGGCGGCCATATGCCGCCGGCACCCTGACAAAGCCAAGCGACACCACGGCCGCTCACCGACCGGGTGTCTAAACTGAGAAGGCCGGATCAGTTGCTGAGCGGTAGTCACGAGTCGACCATCAAAACCACAGGATCGAGCAAAGCCATGTCGCAGACGGTAGCCCGCGCTATCCAGATTCTGGAGTATTGCAGTGAACACCCGCGGACCCTGAAAGACATCGCCGCCGACCTCGGCGTCCACCGCACCACAGCGTCCAGAATCCTGCAGACCATGATCGAAGCGGGCTTCGTGCGGACCGATGAACGCGGCTATTTCGGCGTCGGCTTCAGGCTCGCCGGCCTGGCACAGTCCGCCCTGGAACAGTTCGATCTCCGGTCAGTCGTCCACCCCCACATCGTCCGGCTCAGCGAACACCTCGGCCACACCGTTCAGTTCGCGGTCCCGGAAGCCAACCGCATTGTCTACGTCGATAAGGTCGAACCCGAACAAGCCATCAGCCTGAACACCAGGATCGGTGGATTTGTAGTCATCCACACCGCCGGAGTCAGCAAAGCCATACTCGCGTTCATCGATGACCAACGCCGCGAAACCATTCTGGACAACGCCACCTTCGAACAACGGACGCCGAATTCCATCACGTCCAGGACAGAATTCGTGAAGCGCCTCGAGACTGTCCGCGCACGAGGGTGGGCTGAGGACAATGGCGAGTTCGACATCGTCTCGAACTGCATTGCCGCACCCGTATGGGATCACGCAGACCGCGTGGCAGGTGCGATATCAATCACAACCTTCCGAGAGAAGACCGGCCTGGAAGAACTCCGACGAAGCGTCCCGGACCTTCTGGCAACAACAATGTCCATCTCCCTCGAACTCGGCTGGAAGCCCAAAGGCGAGACCGTATCATCATGGGCAAAGGCAACAGGATGACCGCACGGACGTCACCAGTGGCGGAAAAAATCCGCGTCGTCACCATGGGAGTCTCCGGGAGCGGAAAAAGCATCGTCGGCCACATGCTCGCGGAAATCCTCCGCGCTGACTTCCTAGACGGCGATGACCTTCACCCGACAGCTAACATCGAAAAAATGGCAGCGGGCCAAGCCCTCACCGACGCAGACCGCGGGCCATGGCTCCGCCAAATCGGTTCCCGTCTGAATTCTGCACAAGGACCCGTCGTCGTCGCATGCAGCGCACTGAAAAGGTCATACCGCGACATCATCAGGCAGGAAGCACCGGATACCGTCTTCATACATCTGACCGGAAGCCGAGACGTGTTACACGCCAGAATGTCCCACCGCGCAGAACATTTCATGCCCATAACGCTGCTTCAGTCACAGCTCGACACCATTGAACAGCTCGATGCTGATGAGAACGGCACGGACCTTGACATCTCAGAACCGCCCGCCGTTATCGCCGCGGCTGCGGCCCATTGGCTGACTGACGGAAAGAACGGAACCTTCGCTATCTAAACTGTGCGGACAGCAACCGAAACCCGATACGCCAATTGCGCCACACCTGACGTTGGACGCATATGAAACTCAGTTCTTGATGTTCCGTGCATACAACTTCTGACATTCGGTTGAGACAACTTCGGAAAATCGCAACCAGAATCTGGGAAAGGGCTCAGAGATTCAGCCCAACTGAAGTACACCCCAACCTGACAGGCGCGGCGGATGATCTTGACCTTCTTTTGGAGCGGGCACAGAAGGCAACCTGGACAGGATGAGGGTTGGAGGCGCCGGTGCTGGACAGCGGATCGGGTACGTGCGGGTGAGTACGTTGGACGAGAACGGGAAACGCCAGCTCGAGGGCCAGGCGCTCTTATCCGGGCTTCGCGGACAGGGCTTCTAGCGGGGCGCAGCCGACCTCAGGGTAGCTGCGCCAGGTCAAAACTGGGGTGAGGTCTCTGCCCTTGCGGCGGGAACGTGCTCGCCGCGTGTAACGTCAGCAGCCGCAGGACCGCCGGATGACAAGCTCAGTGGGGAGGAGTTGGACGATGCTGTTTGAGTCTTTAGGGGAGAGGGCTGCCTGGACGACCGCCTCGGCAATCTGGTCGATGGGTTGTCTTACGGTCGTGAGCTGAGGCCAACTGAATTCCGATTCGGAGGTTCCGTCGAACGAGACAACGGCGACGTCTTCGGGTATGGAGAGGCCCGCTTCGTGGATGGCGCGCAGGGCGCCCACTGCCAGCAGATCGGAACTCGCGAAAATAGCCGTGGGCCGCTCTGGTCGTTCCAGTAGCCGGCGGGTGGCTTCGTAGCCACCCTGCCTGGTGAAGTCGGTGTACTCCGCTGGCCCCTCGGGAAGCCCTGCCTCCTGGAGTGCCTTCCTCCAACCATTGTGTCTGGGGTCAACACGGGACGGATCAATGTCCTTGCCGACCAGGACGCCAATGTCCTTGTGGCCGTGGCCGATCAGGTGCCGCACGCCAATGACAGCTCCCTGTTCAAAATCGGTACTGATGGTGGGCACACCATGCACGGCGCTGGACTGATCAATGAGAACCCGGGGTATTCCCTGGACCGGGAAGGCGGCCACTTCACTCGGGCTCAGTACTGTCGCGAGGATGATCGCGTCGACCTGTCGTGAGACAAAATTGAGGGTGTTTCGCCGCTCGGTTTCGGCGTCGGTTCGGGAGTTGGCGGCTAGGAGTGCGTAGCCGCGTGTGGCAGCAGCCTGCGCGATGGTGTCGGTCAGCTCGGCGAAGTAGGGGTTGGTGCTGTCCGGGACAATCATCCCCAGCAGCCGTGAGGAACCGATAGTCAGGGCCCGGGCGGTCGCATTGGGCTGGTATTGAAGCACTTTGATGGCTTCGCGCACCCTGGCTGCAGTGGCAGCCGCAACCGGCTTGGGGCCACCGTTGATGACGTAGCTGACGACGGCCGTGCTCACTCCTGCGTAACGGGCGACATCGGTCCGAGTTACTTTTCCCGCTCCGGCCTGCGCCTGCAGACTTGCCATCCAGGCCACCTCCTTCTCCATGTGCACCTAGTCTACCCGGGTGGATCATCGAAGCTTTGCATTTCAGCGTAGAAATAAAGGCTGCATGGAAAGCTTGCAGGAAAAAGTCTACCCGCGTAGACTCGACCTCGAGCCGACGGGGAGTGACCCTCCTCATGTTCCCCGCCTGAAGGCATTCAAGCATTCCGAACGCTTCCGCAAAACTCCACATCCTCCGAAGGGATCAATGATGATGACCACTCCAAAACCAACCAGCGGGAGGCGGTTCCTTACCGCCGCTTCCGCTGTCTCCATCGCCGCCGCGGCACTGACCGCGTGCGGCGGACCGGGAACAGGAAACACCGGCGGCACCGTTGAAGCGGGGTCCGGTGAAGGCTCGATTAATGTTTGGGCCGTTGACGGTCAGGCGGCCGAGAACAACGCGTTGAAGAAGATCACATCGAACTTCGAAACCTCGCAGGACAAAATCAAGGTCAATCTCAAGCTCTTCCCCTCCGACCAGTACACCAAGGCCGTGAACTCTGCTGCACCCGGTGACCTGCCCGATGTCCTCAATTTCGACGGACCCACCTTGGCCAGCTTCGTTTACAACGGCAAGATGGCCCCGCTGGCAGGCTCCGTGTCCGACGCGACACTGTCCAACCAGACCGACTCCATCAAGGGGCAGAACACCGTCGATGGTGCCGTGCACGGCGTCGGCATGATGAATGCCGGCCTTGCGCTATGGGGCAACAAGAAGCTCCTGGACGCCGCTGGTGTTACCTACCCGACCACCCCTGAAGAGGCATGGACGGCTGATGAATTCACCGGCGTCCTGGACAAGCTAGCCACCGTGGTGCCGGGCGGAAAACCCCTGGATCTTTCAGAACAGTACGGGTTCGCCGGTGAATGGGGCACCTGCTGCTCTGCCGGTCCGGTCATCTGGTCCGGCGGCGGCACCATGCTCAAGGACAACAAGGCATCCGGAGCGCTGGACTCCGAATCCAACGTCAAATCCCTGACAAAGTTCGCCAGCTGGAAAAAGTACACCGATCCCAATGCTGACGGACAGGCGTTTCCCAGCGGGCGGGTCGCGCTGAGCTGGGTGGGGCACTGGACCTACCCGACCTACAAGACCCTCGGCAGCAACCTGGTCTCCATCCCCCTGCCGAACTTCGGCAAGGGCACCAAGACCACATCCGGAACCTTCGCCTGGGGCATGGGCGCCACCACCAAGAACGGCTCCGCCGCCGGGAAATTCCTCGACTTCCTGATGACCGACGAGAGCGTACGCATCTACACCGATGCCAACGGCGCCCCGCCTGCCACCAAGACGGCACTGGCCGCATCGGCGCTCTACGGCCCGGGAAAGCAGCTGCAGCTCCTGGGAGATCAGCTGAGCAAGGCCTGCGGCGCCGAGGACCAGATCAATGACACCTGCGTCAGCGTCACACGCCCCGTCACCGCCGGCTACCCCATCGTCACGGACCAGGTAGGAAAAGCCGAGGCCGCGATCTATGCAGGCAAGGACGCCAAGGAAGCCCTGAGTGCTGCCGCCCGCGCGATCGACCAGAACTTCGCCGACAACGACGGATACAGGAAATAGACCTCCGATAATCGTCCGGCCGCAACACGGCGGCCGGACGGCTCCGGACTCGCTCCCAGCGAAAGCCTCCATCATGACTACCCAAACCCAACAGGTCCAGATCCCCGCGGCTCCGGCAAGGCGACGGTCCTCCGCCAGTCTTACCGGACACCGATTCTCAGGCCCGCTCTTCGCCAGCCCCGCCCTGCTGGGCCTGGCCATCTTCCTGGTCGCACCGTTCGTGCTCGCAATTGTGCTTTCCTTCTACCGTGTGCAGCTCAACAGCCCGCGCCCGGCCCGATTCGTCGGCTTCGAACAGTACAGCCGCCTGTTCAGCGACCCTGACCTGGCCGCAGCCTTCGGCAACGCACTGCTGAACAACTTCACCTTCGCACTCATCGTCGTACCGCTGCAGACGGTCCTTGCACTGGCCTTGGCCGTGCTCGTGAACCGAAAGCTCCGCGGCATGGTGATCTTCCGGACTTTCATCTTTATGCCCCTGGTGTTCCCGCTGGCCCTGACAGCCGTGATCTGGCGGCTCATCTACTCGCGGGGCGATGAGGGACTCCTGAACGCCATTCTGGGACTCTTCAGCGGCGGCACTCTGACCAGCCACGACTGGCTCGGCGATCCCGCCACGGCACTGGGATCAATCATCGTCATGTCGATCTGGCAGAGCGTGAGCTTCCAGATGATCATTGTCCTCGCGGCGCTGCAAAGCGTGCCGACCGAACTCTACGAAGCGGCCTCCCTGGACCGTGCCAACAAGTGGGACCAGTTCATGAACGTGACAGTGCCGGGCATCAGGAACACGCTGATCTTCGTCGCCTTGATCACCACGATCTTCTCCTTCCGGCTCTTCGACCAGGTCTATCTGCTGAGCCGTTCCGGAAGCGTTGACCGCGGTTCGACCGAGACCGTGATGACCCAGATCATCAACACCGGGTTCGACAACAACAACGTCGGGCAGGCCGCCGCCATGACCGTAATCTTCATGCTGATCATCACCGTGATCGCCATCATTCAACGCGCGGCAGCGCGCCAGCGAGGAGGCATCTGATGACGATGTCCAAGACCGTTCTACGAAACCGGCGCGGAAGCATGAAGCGCACCCGGCGCTGGCAGACCGCCCTGCACTACCTGATCCTGACCGCGGTTTCGCTGTTCTTCTTCCTGCCGGTCTATTACCTGATCGTCGGAAGCTTCCGCCCCTCCGCCGAGGTCCTCAGCGGCCTGAGCGGCTTCGTTCCAACGAACCTGTCCTTCGACAACTACACCGACGTGTTCGACCACCTCAGCTCCGATGCCACCGGATACTTCGGGCAGTTCGCGGCCGTCTCCATCATCGTCACCACCGCGGTGGTTGCCGGCAGCCTGATCGTGAACTCGATGGCCGCCTATTCTTTCGCCCGCATGCAGTGGCGGGGCAAGAAGGTCCTGTTCCTGGCCGTCATTATCCTGACGATCATTCCGTTCGAGGCCGTGGCCCTACCTCTGTATTACATGTTCTCCGGCCAGCGGGACACCATCGTCATCCAGGCCATCCCGTTCATTGCCAGCGCGTTCTCGATCTTCCTGTTCTATACCTTTTTCCTCGACGTACCCGCTGAGATCGAAGAGGCGGCACGCCTGGACGGAGCCGGGCCGTTCCGGACGTTTTTCCAGGTCGTGGTGCCCATCACTAAACCGGCATTCGCCACCGTGGCGATCCTGACCTTCCTGGCCCAATGGGGATCATATCTGTGGCCGGTCCTCATGGTCTCAGACCCCACCGTCCGGCCCCTCCCGCTGGCCATCAGCATCTTCCAAAACCAGCAGCCACCCGAATGGGGCCAGGTCCTGGCCTTCGGAACAATGTTCATCGTCCCGGTCCTGGCAGTCTTCCTGATCTTCCAGCGCTGGTTCGTCGCCAGCATCAGCAGCTCCGCCGTCAAGGGCTAACGCTTCCCCCTAAACAACCCCGCCCGAACGGGCGGCCATCATCAGATAGGTAATGAATTGGTTTTCCGTCTCAAAGACTCCTGGGTGTGGGACTTCTGGCTGGCCGACGACGGCTCCACGTTCCACATGTACTACCTCCACGCGCCTAAATGCTTGGGCGACCCGGCCCTGCGGCACCGCAATGCCCAGATCGGGCACGCCACCTCACGGGATCTGACCAACTGGGTCTCGCACGGCGTCGTCCTGCAGCCCGATGACCCTGATGCCTTCGACGCAACCTCCACCTGGACCGGGAGCGTGCTCCAAGGCCCCGACGGAATCTGGCGGATGTTCTACACCGGCGCCCGCTTTTACGAAACACACAACATCGAGGCCATCGGCGTCGCAACCTCCCCCGACCTCCACACCTGGACCAAAAACCCGGGCACCGTCATCGAAGCCGACCGGCGCTGGTACGAAAAATACGGCGACTCGACCTGGCCGGAAGAGGCATGGCGGGACCCATGGGTGTTCGCCGACCCGGACGGCAACGGGTGGCACATGCTGATCACCGCCAGGGCCAACAACGGCGATACAGACAACCGCGGCGTCATCGCGCACGCCGTCTCCCCCGACCTGGAAAGCTGGGACGTCAGGCCGCCCCTGAGCCGGCCAGGTGCCGGCTTCGGGCACCTCGAAGTCCCCCAGGTCGCCGTCATTGACGATCGAACCGTCCTCTTATTCTCGTGCGGCGTGGACACGCTGGCGGCCACGAAGGCGGAAGGCTTCGGCGGCGGCGGGATCTGGAGCAGGGAAACAGACAAAACCAGCGGACCGTACGATGTCGCCTCCGCGGCCGTCGTCACCACAGCACCGCTCTACAGCGGACGCCTTCTGCAGGACCGCGAAGGCCGTTGGGTCATGATGGCCTGCCACGACGCCAACAGCGACGGCTCCTTCGACGGCATCATCTCTGATCCCATCCCCGTCCACTGGGACATGGAACGCGCCGGCCTCGCCCCCGTCCCGGCACAAAAGCACCACCAAAAGACATAAGCCCGTAACTGGGATCGACCGCACCAACCCATGAGGAGTTCCATGCCCACCGAGAGCCAGGACGCGATCCTGCAACTGACCGCCGCCGGCGTCACCGTGCTGATAGACGCAACAGCCGGCCAGCTGCCCGCCATCGTTCACTGGGGGCCCGAGCTGCCGGTTCTGACCGCCAGCCAAGCCGAAGCCCTGATTGCGGCCAGCGTCCCCGTCACCGGATCGAACACCGTTGACCTGCCGCCCCGGCCGTCCCTGCTGCCCGGCCAGCACAGCGGCTGGACAGGCCGGCCCGGGCTAAAGGGCTCCTTCGCAGGCATCGGATGGTCCCCCAAGTTCAGCACCCACACAGTGACGCTCGACGGCACCGCCCTCTCGGGATTCACCTCCTCCGGCCCCGGCCTCCTCAAAGTGGCCGCCCTCGACGACGCCGAACGGCTGCGCCTCGACCTGACACTGGAACTGCTGCCGTGCGGGCTGCTGCGCAGCCGCGCACAACTGACGAACCTCTCCGAAGAGAACTACACCCTCGAAGATCTCGCCCTGTCCTTCCCTATCCCCCCGGAAGCCACAGAGCTGCTGGACTTCGCCGGCAACCACAACTACGAGCGGATCCCGCAGCGGGGCACGCTACGGACCGGAACCCACCTGAGGGAGAACCGCAAAGGCCGTACCGGGGCCGACAGCGCCTACATCCTGCACGCCGGAACCCCCGGATTCGGATTCGGCACCGGTGACGTCTGGGCCGTCCACACAGCCTGGAGCGGAAACCACCAGCACTACGCCGAACGGGTCTTCAGCGGCGAGCAACTCCTCGGCGGCGGGGAGCTGCTCCTGCCCGGCGAAGTCCTGCTCGGCAAAAATGACAGCTACGAAAGCCCCTGGATCTACGCCTCCCACGGGGTCGGACTCGACGGGGTCGCCCACCGGTTCCACGCCCATGTCCGCGGCCGCCAGCGACAGCTCTCCGCCCAGCGGCCAGTCACCCTCAACGTCTGGGAAGCCGTTTACTTCGAACACGACGCGGACAAACTCATCGACCTGGCCAAGCGAGCCGCCGCCGTCGGCGTCGAACGCTACGTGCTCGACGACGGATGGTTTGGGTCACGCCGGGATGACACCTCCGGATTGGGCGACTGGGTGGTCTCCCCCGACGTATGGCCAGGCGGGCTCCACCCCCTGGTGGACTACGTCCACGCCCTCGGCATGCAATTCGGCCTCTGGTTCGAACCCGAGATGGTTAATCCCGACAGTGACGTCGCCCGCGCACACCCGGAATGGATCATGGCCGCCCGCACCGAATGGCCCGTCGAAGCCCGCAACCAGCAGGTCCTCAACCTCGGCATCCCCGAAGCCTACGAACACGTCAAAAAACAGATCCTCGCAATCCTCGCCGAGTACCCGATCGACTACATCAAATGGGACCACAACCGCGACCTCATCGAAGCCGGCAACCAGCTCGACGGTGGACGCCCCGGCGTCCACGCCCAAACACTCGCCTTCTACGCGCTGCTGGAGGAAATCAGGTCACTGCACCCGGACCTGGAGATCGAATCATGTTCCTCGGGCGGCGCCCGTGTTGACCTCGGAGTTCTGGAACACACGGACCGCGTCTGGGTCTCGGACAACATCGACCCGCACGACCGGCAAACCATGCTCCGCTAGACCACTCAGCTGCTGCCGCCCGAATACATGGGCTCCCACATCGCTTCGGGCCGCTCCCACACAACCGGGCGCCAGCACGACCTGGCATTTCGGGCCGGCACGGCCGTCTTTGGACACCTCGGAGTCGAATGGGACCTGGCCAAAGCCTCTGCAGACGAACTATCGGGCCTGCGCCAATGGATCTCCTTCTACAAGCAGGAGCGGGACCTCCTGCTCAGCGGGGACGTTATCCGGATGGACGCCCACGATGCAAAGGTTATGGTTCACGGCGTCGTCAGCGGGGACCGTTCGCGGGCAATGTTCGCAGCCGCAGCACTGGACAGCATGTACCCGGATCCGGCCGTGCGCCTGAAACTCCGTGGACTCGAGCCGGAAGCAACATACCGGGTAAAACCCATCTTCCCCGGGGCCACACCCTCAGGGCTCCTGCCCCCTGGATGGTGGGGCCAGCCAACAGCCGCCAGCCGCTCCACAGAACCTACGTCCCTGCGGGCAACGACACAGGATGACGTGGTCTTCCCCGGCTCCGAGTTCCCCGGCAGCATCCTGGAACATGTAGGTCTCGCCTCCCCCAGGATCCACCCCGACCAGGTGGTTCTCTACCGCATTACCAAGACCGGTTGAGCCATCACCAACGTCACTGTCAGGGCTGCATAAACTGCCTGCATCCATCCGTCTGCCATTTCCATGGCCCAATGTCTTTGCGAATCGGAAACCCCCGCGGATCCCAGCTGCAGCTCCCTTGCTCAACGCGCCCTTAGATATTCAGTCAGACAGAACCACACGCCACCCTGACATCAAGCGGCCCAGGTATCTTGACCAACTCCAATAAAGACCATAGAACTCAATCTGACGGTTGAGGGTTTGGAGGCTCCGGTGGCTGGACAGCGGATCGGGTACGTGCGCGTAAGCACCCTTGACCAGAACGAGAAACGCCAGCTCGACGGCCAGGTTCTGGATCGGGTCTTCACCGACAAAGCCTCCGGCAGGGACACGACCAGACCAGAGCTCACTGAGCTGCTGCGGTTCGCCCGTGACGGGGACACCGTCGTGGTGCACAGCATGGACCGGCTCGCCCGCAACCTCGATGACCTGCGTGCCCTGGTCCAGGGGCTCACCCGTAAAGGCGTGCGGGTGGAGTTCGTCAAAGAGAGTCTGGTTTTCACCGGGGAGGACTCCCCCATGGCCAACCTCATGCTCTCCGTCATGGGCGCTTTCGCAGAGTTCGAACGCTCCCTCATTCGGGAGCGGCAGCGCGAAGGCATCGCCTTGGCCAAGCAGCGCGGCGCCTACAAAGAGCGGAAAAAGACCCTCACCCCGGATCGGGCAGCCGAACTGGTACAGCGTGCCGACAGCGGGGTTCCGAAAGCCGTCCTCGCCAACTACTGCGGCATCAGCTGGGAGACGGTCTACCAATACCTGCGCCAAGCCAAACTCTCCTAATCCCCCCTGCTGGGTAGCCATGGGTGTAATAGGCGCAGGATGACGGAATCACGCTTATTGGCGTTCTCAGGTTCCTCTTAGGAGGGCAGATCTGTAGTGTGGCTGACGCCCCTCTGGCCGGTTTCGCAAGGGGCGAGGCCGCCTTCGACCGCAGCAACCCAGCCAGACGCATGACGAGTTCCGTTTGCCCCAAGCTCAGAGTCTGTTGCCGGAACCAGTCGTCATTTTCGCCCTGGGCAGAGGAACGACTGGACGAGTTGGGGCGCCGGCCGGGTAGGCGACGGTTGATCCTTAGCCTGCAGTGATGCCGCCGAGCAGGACAGAAGGGTTGGACCTACAAAGACGCCAATGTTGCGAGAGTTGAGGCGAGAGCGTCTGCCAGCTCCTTGCCCTTGGTCACGAAATGCTGGGAAAACTGGTTGCGATGCTCTTCGTGCTCGTGAAAATGGTGAGGAGTTAGGACACCGGAAAATACTGGCACGTCCGTTTCCAACTGCACTCTCATGAGGGCGTCCACAACGCTTTGTGCGACAAATTCGTGGCGATAAATACCTCCGTCAACCACCAGGGCAGAGGTTGCGACACCGTCGTATCGGCCCGACGCTGCGAGCCGTCGAACGAGTAGCGGAATTTCAAAGGCCCCGGGCACTTGGTGAACATCCACGTTGACGATGCCGAGTTCCTTGAGTCGCGTCTGGAAGCTGTCGACCGAACGATCAACGATGTCGGCATGCCATCGGGCACAAACCATCGCTACCCGGAAGGAGGAAGTGGCGAGAGGTGACAAGGCAAGTTCCTTTCTTTTCTTGTGGATACTGGCGGCCCGAGCGCCCCGCCACCTTGGACCGCAGTTTTCGGCGTTACCTTTTCCTTGCCAGGAGTTACCCGACAACTTCGCCGGTGGTCGTGTAGGTCGCTGGGGGAGGTTGCCTCACGAAAAGCCCGGAGACTTTACACTGACGCAGGACTCACCAGATGACGAAACCACCGTCGACCAGCAGGTCGACTCCGGTCACAAAGGATGCCGCGTCGCTGAGGAGGAACGCGACGGGCCCGGCGATGTCTTCGGGTTCCGCGTTTCTGCCCAGAGGGGTGTCTTGGGCGTAGCCGGCCATGGCGCTGGCCTGCTCCGGGCGCTTGGTCATGGGCGTGTTGGTGTATCCGGGGCTGACGCTGTTCACCCTGATGCCCCGGGACGCCCACTCCCAGGCCAGGCTCTTGCCCAGGTGGACGACGCCTGCCTTGGCGGTGTTGTAGTGGGCTTGGAGCAGTCCTCTGTTCGCTATGGTGGCGGACATCGAGGCGATGTTCACGATGGATCCGCCGCCGTTGCGGAGCATGGCGTTGCCTTCTGCCTGGCAGGACAGGAATACCCCGGTCAGGTCGACGTCCAGAACCTTCTGCCACTGTGCCAGCGGCATGTCTTCTGCGGGGGCTGCGTTGGCGATGCCTGCGGCGTTGACTGCCAGCGAGATTGCTCCGAGTTCCTGTTCGATGCTGGCGACGGCATTGATCATGTCCTCAGGCTGGGTGACGTCGGCTGCGAAGTACGCGGCGCGACCTCCGGAGTTCTTAATCTCGGCGGTGACGCCTTCCAGGTCGCTGCCGGGCAGGTCGACGCAGCCAACTGCGGCTCCCAGTTCAGCGATGGCCAGGGCGATTGCCCGGCCGATGCCGCTGCTTGCTCCGGTGACGACGGCTGTCTTGTTTTCCAGCGTGAACTTTGGGGCACTCACTGTGGTTCTCCTCCTTGAAGGGGTCGGGTGTTTCCCGGCGGGACGGTGTTCGCGACGGACCAATGCCCGTGCAGTAGAGACTGGTGGTTGGCAGCAGGTCGAAGACTGCCGGTGCCGGTCAGGTTTGGTGGCGGCGGACGATTGATTGGAGGTCTTGGAAGTTGCCCTGCACATTTGCGTAGATGTCTTTGTACAGCTGGAAATACTCCATGTACATCTCGTGGTTCTGCTGGTCGGGCTCAAGATGCTCGCGATAGGTGCACCATTCCTTGGCGACCTTGAAGTCGTCGAAGACGCCCACACCGACGCCGGCCAGAATGGCGTCCCCGAGGGGGGCACCGGTGCGACCCTTAAGCATTGCCGTGGGGATGCCGAAGACGTCGGTGATGATACGGCGCCAGACCTCGCTTTTCGCCCCGCCCTCATTGAAGATGAGCGGGTGGTTGATCTTCAGCCCTGTTCGTTGGAGCACCGAGAAGGAGTCAAAGAGTGCATAGGCGACGCCTTCCATAAAGGCCCGGAAAACGTGGCCGCGGTGATGATGGAGTGAGAGCCCGAACATGACTGCGCGGGCGGAGGTGTCCCAGATCGGAGACCGTTCACCCATCAGGTAGGGCAATACCAGGAGCCCTTCGCTGCCCGGGGGCACGTCACGGGCCTGAAGCGTGATCAGGTCATAGGAACTGACCTTCAGCAGACGTTCAACGTCAGCCTCGCCTTCACCGAAAGTGTCGCGGAGGTACCGGAGGGCCTGGCCGCCGGTGGTGGTGACCGCTACTGCTGAGAAGGTGTCCCGCGGTGAGGTGGTGTAGGGGATGTTTACCATCCGCAGACCGTCCTGGGAGCTGAGGTAGTCCATGTTCTGGTGCACGACCCCGAGGACGCCGCTCGTCCCGAGGTTCAGCTGCATGTCACCGGGTTCGACCGCTCCGCCGGCGATCCAGCCGGCATTGCAGTCGACCTGTCCCCCGACGACGCGGGTGCCGGCGTGGAGGCCGGTGGCCCCTGCCGCCTCCATCGTGATGCTTCCTACGACGTCGGTGCTGTCGCAAAGACGCGGCAGGATTTCCGGGTCGATGTGGAGCTTTTCCAGGATCTCGTTGTGGAACACGCCCTTGCGGATGTCGAAGGCTACTCCGTAGAAAACGGCGGAGCTGGTGTTGAGCGTGAACTCGCCCGTGAGCCGGGAGACGATGAAGCCGTCGATGGTCAGGGCCTTGTAGACCTTGGCATAGATCTGCGGCTTGTTCCGCTGATACCAGAACAGGTTGACCAGGTTGGGGTGGTCCTCGATGCGGTTGGCCGTCACGTCTTCGATAGCGGACTCTCCGACCACGTTCCTGATGACGTTGACTTCTTCCAGGGCGCGGCGGTCCATGAGATTCATGGCAGGGGCTACGGGGCGGCCCTGGGAATCCACCAGCACCATTGAGGGCAGCGCGCTGGACACGGCGATTCCCTCGATTTCCTGGGGAAGGCACTGGGTGTCCCGCAGCACCTGCTGAATCATCTCGCACGTCACGCGCCAGTAGGTTTCCGGGTCGTGTTCGGACCATCCCGGACGGGGGTGGAAGATGGGGTATTCGCGGAACGCGTACGCGAGGACTTCGCCCTGATCATCGATGATGCAGGCTTTGGCGCCGCCTGTGCCGAAATCTATCCCAAGTAGCCGAGTGGCCATCTGATTCTCTCCTAGTTGCGGTACAGCGTGAGTCTGCATTGAGCCCGTCGCTGTAGTGTAATCGGGCCTGCGGTGCCGTTATTTAACTACTGAGACGCCACGGCGGTCGAAGGTCAGGAGAACCGCGAGGATGACCACGAGTCCCTGAACGATCTGCTGTGCCGCGGGGGGCAGGCCGATGATCAGCATTCCGTTGGTCAGCTCCACCAGGATCAGGGTACCGATGAGGCCTCGTGCCGCACCGCCCTGCCCGCCGGAGAGTGGAGTGCCGCCCATGACGATAGCGGCGATGGAGGGCAGGAGGAAGGAGTTTCCGATATCAGGGGTGGCAGCGGTGGTCGAGAAGAGTACGAGCACTCCGGCCAGGGCACAGCACAGGCCGCTGGCAGCGAAGGCCAAAGACTTCACCCAGGGGACATTAACGCCGCATACCTTCGCGGCACGTTCGTTCCCGCCGATTGCATAAATGAAGCGGCCGGTCGCGGTGCGCCTGAGGAAGACGATCAGCAGCAGCCAGAGGATGACGGCGTACACCAGGGGCAGGGGGAAGATACCGAAGAGGCTGCGCTGGAAGGCAGCGTTAAGGGGACCGCTGATCAGCTGGACGGGAAAGCCTCCGGATAGCAGGAGAGCGATGCCGCCAAAGGCGAAGGACGTTCCCAATGTCACGAGGAATGAGGGGAGCTTGATGTAGGAGCAGATCACGCCATTAAACAGTCCGATGAGCAAACCAAGCGGCAGCACAAGAAACACGGCCGCCTGTCCCATGGACTGGGCCAGCAATGCGGCCGACACCGCACACAGGGACACGATTGCGCCTACCGACAGGTCGATCGACCCGAGGAGGATCGGAGCGGTTCCGGCAGCGACGACGAGTAGCAGCACGGAGGCCTGACGCATCATGCTGTCCAGGTTGCCCGGTGAGAGGTACTGCGGATTCATGGAGGCAAAGACGACCGGCAGTATGAGCAGGGCCGCGAACAGCAGCAGCGTCTGAAGCCGGTCACGGTTCATGTAGGCGGACATGGCCTTCGGACCGTTCAGCCCGGGGATTGGCCCCTTTCGCGGGCTGCCGGTGCTGGTGGGCGGCTTTTGGGCTGCCAGTGGTTCTGAACTCATGATGATTCTCCCTTGAAACTATGAGGTTGCTGCTGCAAGTTCGGTCAGCGTGGGTTCTGCTCCGGACCGGCAATTGAATTCTGCGCTGACCTTTCCATTGCGGAAAGCGATGAGCCGGTCGCAGATCGGCATAAGTTCTTCCGGTTCGTCGCTGGCGACGAGGACGGAAACCCCCCGATCGGACGCTTCCAGGATGAGGCGGAAAATCTCGGATTTTGCGTGGACGTCGATGCCGCGCGTCGGTTTGTCCAACACAATGACCTGCGCCGCGTCGGACATGGCGCGGGCTACAAGGAGCTTCTGCTGGTTGCCGCCGGACAGCGACCCCGAGGCCTGTTCCAGGCCGGCAACTTTCACCCCGTACTTGGAAACGAGGTCTTGTGCGAAGGCCTTCTCGGCCTTTGGTTTGCGAGCCAGGTCCTGGCGGCGCTCGGCAGCCATGGCGCCCAGGGCCAGATTGTCCTGAACGGAGTGAAGGAGCGAGAGCCCTTCCCCTCCCCGGTCCGCGGGAACAAACCTCACGCCGGCCTCAAGGGCGCCCTTAACGGCTGGCCGAACCTTTGTCCCGTTAACCAGGACTTCTCCTGACGATGGTTTCAGCAGCCCCGATATGCACCGGGCGATCTGCGTCTTTTCCTCGGATTCTCCGATGAGTGCAACGACCTCCCCCGGTTGCAGAACCAGGTTCACGGGTTCTGCAAGGCTGGGAAGCACGAGGTCCCGGAGCTCCAGCACCGGCTTTCCCTGCTCCGCACGGACATCCCTGCGGGCGTGCCGGGTGACCTCCGCTTCGCCGACCATGAGCTGGCCAAGTTCCTCAGCTGACGTCGTGCGCGGGTCCGGTTCCCCGACCACCCGCCCGTCGCGCAGAACCACCACCCGGTCGCTCCATTCCAGAAGCTCGCTGCCCCGGTGGGTGGTGAGGATGATGCCCATCTGGCTGCGAAGCTGATTGATATGGCCCTCGAGGAAGTCGACCTGGGTCTGGGTGAGGCCGCTGGTCGGTTCATCCAGCAGCAAGACGGGCTTTTCGATCTTTGCCAGCCGTGCCATGTAGAGCGCCTTGGCGATTTCGACGAGCTGCCGTTCGGCCATTGTCAGCTGCTCGACGCGCTTCTTGGCGTCGAGGTCTCCGAGTCCGACATCGTCCAGGAAATCAGCCGCCGTCGCCGTCGTACGCTTCGGGGTGAGCAGGCCAAATTTGCGGATGTATTTCTCCGTGCCGAGTGTGAGGTTTTCCGCGACCGTGAGGTTGTCGATGACGGACAGCTCTTGATAGATGCGGAATACACCTGCTTCAGTCGCCCCCGAATATGACGTTGGCCGGTAGTTCTTTCCCGCGAGGGACATTGATCCGGAATCGGCTGTGAAAACGCCCGACAGAATGTTCAGCAGTGTGGATTTGCCGGCACCGTTGTGCCCGGCGAGACCGACGACTTCGCCAAGCCGAAGGTCAAAGGACACCGAGTCCAGCGCCTTGACTCCCTTGAAGGCCTTGGTCAGGTCTTTGATTTCCAGCAAGGAGTTGTTCGTCGCCATTATTAGAACTTCGTTCCGAAGACCGTGGCCCCCGTAGTGGTGAGCTTGACGGCCGTGGCATAGGGGTTGTTCTGTGTATGCTGCGCGTACAGGTCCGTGAATTTCTTCACTGCCCCGGAGTCGAGCGAGGCTTTGAGCGCGTCGGGGAACTTGAACCCCGCTGGCTGAGGGGTGTCGAGATCTTCGGTGAAGAACTTGACCGGATCCACCGGTGCCAAGGCTACCTGCGTGTCCCAGTCATCAGGGTGAAGGTGGCGGGACATCTTTTTCCAGTCGAAGCCGGTCGTCGGAGACGTGGCGATCTTCTTGTACTCCTGGGCAGATTCCTTCGTATCAATGATCAGGGAGTCCTGGAAGATCATTCGCTCGACCGGATCCAGCTCGACGCCGTTTGCCAGGTCGTAGTTGCGGACGATCATGTACCCGCCGAGCCACGTTCCAAAGATGGATTGCACTGCCACGACGTTTGGCCCCTGGATCAGCTTGTCCAGGATCGCGATCTGCTCGTCTGTCCCGCCCACCTTGATGTGGTCATTGCCCTTTTCCTCGAGGACGGATACGGCGCCGAGAGCTTCGGAGGAGTTGTGGCAGATGATGGCATCGATGTTGTTGAAGCGGGAAAGCATTGTTTGGACGACCGGGCGGGTGTCCTGACCTGTTTCCTTGCCGTCCTGCTTTGCCAGCACGTTGATCCCCGGGAAGTTCGCGACGGCCATGTCGAAGCCCTTCTCCCGGGCGTTGGAGGTCCGGTTGGTGGGGGCGCCCTGAATGTACACGACGTTTCCCTTGCCGCCGATTGCCTTGAAGACCGCTTCACTCAAAGCCTTCTGGCCCAGAACTTCACGCGGCGTGAACAGGGTGGAGTACATGTCCTTGTAACCGGGTTCGGACGGGACCATCCAGGGCGTCGCGGCGAAGGACGTCGCCAAGTGGATGTTTTGGCCGGCAAGGATTTCACCCATCTGCCGCACGGCATCATTATTGATCGGGAAGGTCACAACCTGGGTTGCCCCCGCAGCCTTGGCCGAGCGAAGCTGGTCAATCTGCGCTGAGGCGGAGCCCTCATAGCTCTGCATCCGGTAGGTCAGACCCAGGGCCTGTGCTGCTTCTGTGCCTCCGGCTTTCCACATTGTGAAGTACTCATTGGTCAACGTGGGGACTGAGGCGAGGGCCACTCCCCCGGCCCCTCCTGCGCCGGTGGTGCCGCCGGCACCCGATCCCAGCGGATCACTGCATCCCGCCAAGGCGCCGCCGGCACCCAGGGCCACCGCGCCCATGCCAAGGCCTTTGAGGAACTGGCGGCGTCGGACGTCGGTCTGCTGGTTCAAGCGGGCAAGGAGCCGCGCATTGGTGCCGTCTTCAAAGTTCTGTGGATTCATCGTTGATACTCACGTTTCATAAGAAGTTTGTCGGGATCCAGTCGCCATGAAACGTGGCCCCTCGTTGGGCTGGGGTTTCATCGGGACTAAAGCGAAATCACATTTGTGAGAGGAATCACTTATGTGAGATCTAGGCTAGTGTCATGAGTCACATATGTCAACGGAGCTGGCCTTGACCGGGAGCAGGAGGCAATGCATCTTGCCGATTTTCAAGCGGAGCGCCGCCAGCTGGGGTATGTACCTGTGTGTGCCAGGGAGGCCGGAGATCTTGGGTTGGCCGCGCGGACAGCGAGGACTGGAAGATAAGACCTTGGCGGTCGGCTTACCGATGTTTCTGTGCCATCAAAGGTGCCAGGCTTAGGGAGATTGCCGGCGGACACAGGTAGGTGCGGGTGCCATTATGGGCAGCAGTGTAGAGAGGCCTAGGGCTGCGCGGTCTACTGGCTCGCAAGCGTGCCCCTGCCCGGATATGGCGGGGCGGGCGGCCGGGAGGCGTGTGCGCTGTTTAGGCGGCTTCCAGGGCTTGTCCGAGGGCGCTGTCAATGATGAGG
Source organism: Arthrobacter sp. GQ119 (assembly GCF_059759125.1). Lineage (NCBI taxonomy): Bacteria > Bacillati > Actinomycetota > Actinomycetes > Micrococcales > Micrococcaceae > Arthrobacter > Arthrobacter sp. GQ119. The sequence continues at coordinate 24,815 of NZ_JCAXEA010000031.1, forward strand.
ACGTTCACGAGTCCTCCCCTGATTGCGGCGCTGACTGCTTCGGCTTTGAAGGGTCCGCTGGCGACAGCGACGACGGTGTCGATGTCCCTGAGGTCCTCCAGGTCCAGTGAGATGATCCGCCGGTTGATGGCGAGGTCGAGCTGCTTGCCCGAGCTGTCGTAGAAGCGTCCGGAGATCTGCCCGACGGCGCCACGGTCTACCGCTTCACGGATCTCGTCATCCGATGCGCCGGCCCGCTGGAGGAAGAGGTCGGAACTTTCCATTCCGTACTGGCCGATGCCCAGAACGGCGACATCGGAGGTTCTTCCCAGTGCCAGGGCATTCGCGACTTGCTCCGTCTTCATGAGGGCTGCAGCGGTGGCTTCGTCCTGGGTCGTTGCCGGGGCGTTGAAGTAGCGGTACCGCCCGCCCAGTTTTTCGGCAAGATTCCTTACCAGGTCGTGGCCGGAGAAGCGGGAGTCGATGCTGAGTTCTCCTGCGAGCTGGACGACTTCGACGTCGACACGGCGGTTGAAATGGGCGCTGTCGACCATTGCCTCCACGGTGCTGCCCCAGCAAAGGCCCAGAGTCTGGCCGTCCTTGAGGTTTTTATCTAGCCAGCCGACGCCGGCCTGGCCGACAGCGAGCAATCCGTGGCTGGTAGCGCCGACTCCGGTGTCGCGTCCCGGCACGACGACCACTTCCGAGACCCCGTCTTTGGAGAATCTGGCCTGGAGGCGTTGCTCCATGGCGGGATCCCGGTCCAGGGGGTAAGCGATCTCGAACTTGACGATGTATTGCTCCCTGGCGGCAGTGAGCATGCGGGAGACATTCGAGCGCGTCACGCCCAGCTGTTTGGCTACCTCCATTTGGGACAGACCCTGGACGTAGTACAGGAACGCGGCGTGCGCCAGCCTCTCAGCGCTTAGCCTTACCATGCTGCTCCCTACCGGCACCGTGTGCCTCGAATGAAACTGTTGTTAATTGTATCGGCCATAGTTCTGGACCCAGGCTGCGCAGCCGTCAGCCGAGATTCCTGTCGATGAGCTCCTTCCAATGGCCAAAGCCCTCCACGGCGTAGGACTGTTGGTCGGAGGGGTGGAAGTAGTCCGGCGGTCCTATCACAGGAGAGCCGGTGGGGAGGTCGTTCCCCAACGTTTTGAGGGCGACGCGGGCGGCTCCCAGCGCTGTCAATTCCCGGTTGGGCGGCCGGACAATGGCTGTTGCTGTGAGGTCCGCGAGCAGTTGGCACAAATAGTTGTTGCCGGCACCGCCCCCGTCGACGGACAGCGGTGTGCCGCTCAGCAGGTCCGGCATTGCTTTGACAAGGTCGAAGGCTTGGAAGGCCATGCTTTCGATTCCTGCCCGCACAATGTCTGAGGGGCCGGAGTCCATCAGCAGGCCGCTGATAATTGCTCCGGATCCCTTCGGCCACCGGGGTGCGCCGAGTTCAGTGAATGAGGGCACCAGATAGACCCGCCGGTTGGCTGGCAGAGCGCTCCGTTCCGGCTCGGCGTGGGCTGTTGCCGGAAGGGAGAGCGTCCTGGCGAGCCAGGACATTGTGTACCCGCAATGGAAGGCGGATCCTTCCATCTCGTACACTGCACGGTTATCGGGGGCAGACCAGGCCACCGAGGTCACGAGCCCCTCGGCGGTTGAAGGGCTTTGGCCAAGGTTTGCGCTGACGACGCAGGAGGTGCCAAACGTTGCCTTCGCTTCTCCTTGCCGGTCGCAGCCGTGCCCGAGCAGCGATGCCTGCTGGTCTCCGATCATGCCGGTGATTGGGATGCGGAAGCCCGTGATCTCCGGGTCGGTGTAGCCAAAATGCGAGGCCGTCGGCCGGACATCGGGCAAGGCTGCCCGGGGAATGCCCAACGCCTCAGGCAACTGCTCGTCCCATTGAAGCGAGTGAAGGTTCAGGAGCTGGTAGCGGGAGGCGTTTGAGACGTCGGTGGCGTGCACGGCTCCGCCCGTCAGGGAATACAGCAGCCAGGAATCGATGGTTCCGACGGCGAGTTTGCCCGTGTTTGCCATGGCCGCCAGGTCAGGTCTCTCGTTGAGCAGCCAGGCTATTTTTGATCCGAAGAAGAAGGTGTGGTTGCTGAGCCCTGTTCGTTCCCGGATCAGGGGCGCAAGCCCGTCCTCATCCCAGCGGGCGATAATGTTCTGGCTTTGCTGTGACATCCACATGATGCCGTTATGGACCGGAAGACCTGTGTGACGTGACCAGGCGATTGCCGACTCACGCATGTTCGTAATCCCGATGCACAGTGGGACTTGCTCGCAGCGGGCGAGTGTTGCGCGCAGTACCCGAACCGTTGCGGCCACAAGCTCCAGGGGATCGATCTCGATCTGCTGCGGCCCTTCGACTTTCAACGTCAGTTTTTCGGAAGCTCCGACCTCGTAGGCGCCGGTTCCGAGGTCAAAAAGGAGGCAGCGGACAGACTGGGTTCCGCAGTCGATGGCTAAAACCTGGGGCTGACCCAATGGGCTGTCTCCTGGGGGTGAGTGGGGTTCGCATCCCTGCCAGATCAGCAGGGATGCGAACCGTGTCGCTTGTCTGGTGCTACTCGGTGGGAACGGATTCCCCGGGCTCACCGATGTAGGCGATGACGGTGCCCGCGTTCACGGTGGTGTCCGCGGGGCAGACGATCTTCAGCAGAACGCCGTCGGCCACGCATTCGACCTCGAGCTGGGCCTTGTCGGTTTCCACGCTGAGGAGCGGCTGTCCCATTTCGACTTCGTCGCCCTCCTTGACCAGCCACTCCTGGATGTACGCTTCTTCACTTGTCTGCCCCAGGGCAGGCATGACGATGGCTTCCACAGTCTTACTCCTTTCCGGATCGGGTGTGGTCCGCGGACAGGACGTCCCGGACCGCTGCCTCTATGTGCTCCGCCAGCGGCAGGACTGCGGCCTCCAGAGGCGGTGAGAACGGCATGGGGATGTCCCGGCTGGCCACACGGCGCACGGGTGCCTTGAGATCGGCGAACAGCTCATCCGAGATCCGGGCGCTTACTTCGGCTCCCCAGCCGCCGGTCAGGTGCGCTTCATGCGCTATGACCAGCCGGCCCGTGCGCTTGACGCTCTCCATGACAGTTGTCCAGTCGAACGGGGAGAGCCAGACGGGATCGATGACCTCGAGTTCGATGCCTTCGGCCGACAGCTTCTCCGCAAGTTCCAGGGCTTTGTACAGTTCAGTGAAGGTCGCGACGATGGTCGCGTCCTTGCCCCTGCGTCGTACGCGCGCCTGGCCGACGGGCAGTTCGAAGTTCTCTTCCGGAACGTAGGCCCTGGTGTTGATGGAGCCGGCTTCCTGGCGCTTCTTGGCCCCATAGAGCAGCTTGTGTTCGAACACCAGCACCGGATCCTCGTCACGGATGGCGGCCGTGAGGGCGCCCTTGGCCGTGTACGGGTCAGAGATGCACAGGACCTTGATCCCCGGCACATGCATGAAGAAGCTCTCCGGGCACTGGGCGTGCTGGGCGCCGCGCTGGGATGCTCCGACGGGGCAGCGCAGGACCATCGGAATCGTCAATTTTCCGTTGGACATGTAGCGCTGCTTCGCGGCCTCGTTGACGAGTTCATCCATGGCTTCGAAGACAAAGTCCGCGTACTGCAGATCCGGCACCGTGCGCATCCCGCCGATCGCGGCGCCGATAGCGGCACCGATGATCGCTTTTTCACTGATCGGGGTGTCGATCACGCGGTGCCGGCCGTACTCCTCGGCCAGCCCCTGGTAAACGCCGAACGCGCCGCCGAATCCGCCCGGCACGCCCACATCTTCACCGAGCAGGACCAGGGACTGGTCCGTGCCGAGTTCGCTGTGCAGGGTCTCCCTGATGGAGTCGGCGATGGAGATGTACCGTTCCTCGTCCTGGCTTTCCTCGAGGGGACCGGCACCCTCAACTTCCTGGGGCGGGTTGCCGAAGATGATGTTCGGAGCCAGCGCGGTGACAGGATCCGGCCACGGCGCCTGCTGGGCATGCTTGAGCGCTTCTGCGATCCGCTTTTTCGCCCGCGCGGTGGCTTCCTTCACCTGGTCCTCGGAAGCGGTGCCCTCTTCCACGAGGGCGGCACCGAAGGTCTTGATCGGATCCTTGGCTGCCCAGATGGCCTCTTCGTCCTTGGTCCGGTAACCCCTGGCATCCCCACGGCTGTGGCCCACGTACCGGTAGGTGAGGAACTCGAGCAAAACCGGGCCCTTGCCGCTCCTCGCGGTCTCGAGCGCGCGCTGGGTTGCGTCCCTGACCGCCCGGATGTCCATGCCGTCGGCCTGTTCGGAAGGAATGCCGTAGGCGGCTCCCCTGGAGGCCACGTTGGTGTTCCGCGTGGTCTCATGGAACGGTGTCGAGGCCCCGTACATGTTGTTTTCGCAGACGAAGATCACGGGGAGGTTGAACGCGGCAGCGTAGTTGACGCCTTCGTGGAAAGCGCCTTCGTTGACAGCTCCGTCGCCGAAGAAACAGACGACGACGTTGTCCGTTTCCTTGTACTTAAGGGCGTGCGCAAGACCGGGGGCGATGGTGACTCCGCCGCCGACGATGGCGATGGAGGGAAGAATGCCCAGCGCCGGGTCGCCCAGGTGCATCGATCCGCCGCGCCCGCCCAGACAGCCGGTCTCCCGGCCATAGATTTCTGCCATGCCGGCTGCCGGGTCCAGCCCCTTCGCCAGGGCATGGCCGTGGGGCCGGTGGGTGGAAGTGATCCAGTCTTCGGTGCGCAGCAGCGAGCAGACGCCCACGGCAACGGCTTCCTGACCCTGTGACTGGTGCAGTGTTCCGGGGATTTCGCCCTGGAGGTAGCGCAGGTACGCGGTCTGTTCGAACTGGCGGATGAGGACCATCTCCTCAAGGAGATGCAGGCTCTCTTCCGCGCTCAGGACTTCTTTTTGCAGGGTGTCTGTGGGCTGAGACATTAGCGGCCGGCCTGACCGGTGGAGCCGAAGACGTCCATGAGCCGCTGGATTTCCTTGCGCAGCGCGACACCGGCGCGGGAGTTGGCATCGCCTTCGAACCGCGAACCGAACACAAGGTTCGGGTCCTCAACCGGGCGGCTCAGTTCGGCGACGAGCGCCTGGCCGAACACGTGCTTGAGCTTGGTGCCGACGTTGACCTTGGTGATGCCTGCTTCGACGGCCTGGCGGGTCTGGTCGTCCGGCGTACCGGATCCGCCGTGCAGAACGAGGGGCACATCCACGGTGTTGCCGATTTCCTTGATGAGATCGACCTGGACCGTGGGCACGTGGCCGCCGGTGACGAAGTGGACGTTTCCAACGGCCACCGCGAGGCAGTCCACCTTGGTTTCGCGGACAAAGAGTTCAGCGGCTTCCGGGGTGGTGTAGGAGGCGCCTGCTGCGTCAAGGACACCGTCCTTGATTTCGGCCAGAGCGCCGATTTCACCTTCAACGGCGACGTTGACGGCGTGGGCTGCCGCGACCAGTGCTGCGGTGTCCGCAATGAGCTTGTCCTGGTCCCAGCCCTGGGTGTGCATCATGACCGAGTTGAAGCCGGCGCCGAGCCCGCCCGCGGCTTCAGCGAAGCTGTCGGCTTCGTTGAACAATGTGGCGACAGGCACCTTTGCCCTGTCGGCAAGGGCACGGCAGGCTGCCCCGTAGAGCTCGATGCCGCCGGACTGCAGCCATTCGTGGTTTGCGGACAGGCCGCCGATTCCGATGATGACCGGAGACTTGCTCGCCTCGGCCGCGGCGATGGTGGCTTCAAGGCTGTAGATGTCCCAGGACTCGAAGTATCCGACTGCGTAGCGGTTCTTACCAGCGTGGTCCAGCAGTTCGGGAAGGGATACGAGTGACATGAGTTATTGCTCCGATTTCTTCGTTGATGTTGGGTTGGTGGCTAGGTTGGTCAGCATGGTTACAGGTGTTGGGTATTTGGCCAGGTTGGTCAGCATGGTCGCGGCGTCTTCCATGGCACGCGGTCTGCGGTGGCGGATCCATTGGCGGTAGGCCTCGAGTTCCTGATGAACGCGCTGGCCGTCCCACTGCAGTTCCCGGGCGGCGATTTCAGCGACAGCTTCAATTGCCTTCAACCCGGCATCGTCACACCAGGACAGCAGCATCCGGCGGGCGACAATGTCGGTAAGCGTGCGGGCGAACTCCTCACGGACCGCCAGCACGACTTCTGCACCCACCGCGTTCTCATGGTCCGGCAGCGGCGCGCCAAGGGATTGATCTGCGCAGATAAGTTCTTCGATCCTGGCGGCACGGACTCCGTAGAGCCCGAGCAGCCGTTGCGCGGTGGCCGGGGACAGCCTGGTGTGTTCCAGGAAGTCCTTCTGGAACTGCCCCCAGTCCGCGCAGCGCGCCCCGGGCAATTTGAGGTGCTTCGTCGCGGATCGACCGGAAGGGAAGATCCTGCGCCAAGGTGCGCGTGGGGAGCGTGGTTGCGTATGTTGTTCCACCACGTTCATTGCCATCTCCCCCAGCGCCCTGTGCGTGGTCAGCTTTCCCCCGCTGATGCTGAAGAGGTTCCTGACCGTGGGGTGGGCGCTGACGTGATGGTTCCGGCTCACCTGGGCGGCTGTTGTGGCTTCGGGCGAGTACGGCAGCGGGCGGACGCCCGAAATTGTGTGCAGCACGGACCGGGTCGTGAGCCGGGCCTGCGGTATCAACGTGTTTACTTCTTTCAGCAGATAGGCGATCTCCTCGTCGGTCATGACGGCTTCGGCCGGATCACCCTCGAAAAAGATGTCCGTGGAGCCGATGAGGTAGTTCCCGTCGGGTAAAGGAAGCACGAGAATTGCACGGCCGTCACTGACTGCCTCATAGTGCACCCCGGTCGTGGGCGCGCCGGGAAAGGGGCCGACAGTCATGTGGGAACCCTTGGTTCCGCCAATGAGCCGCGCGCTCTCGTGCACGGAAGTGGACAGCACCATATCCACCCACGGTCCCGCCGCGTTCACCACAACCCTCGCCGGCTGAACCAGCTTTTTGCCGGTGAGGGTGTCGATGAGCTGAACGTTCACGCCCCGTTCCGCCTCGTTCAGTCCCGTTACCTTCAGGTGGTTGTGGACCTGCCCGCCGAAACCGGCGACGCCAAGAGCCTGTTCAACGCAGAGCCGTTCTGCGTTGGCGACCTGGGCGTCGTAGTAGAGGACCGCTCCATAGAGGTCACCTGATTCCAGCCCCGGATACCTGACTTCAGCCTCTGCCTTCGACAGTGATTTGTGCAGCGGCGTGGACTTATCGAAGGACAACACGTCGTACAGGAACATGCCCAGTCGCATCACGAAGCCGGAGCGCTGGTTATGGCGGTAGAACGGAATGAGGAGGGGAAAGGGCTTCACCAGGTGCGGTGCGGTTTGCAGCAGCCGTTCGCGCTCCCGCAGCGACTCCCGCACAAGATGAAACTCCAGGTTTTCCAGATATCGGATGCCGCCGTGGATCAGCCGGCTCGACGTTCCCGAGGTTCCTGCCCCGAAATCTTCGGCGTCGACGACCGCTGTCAGCCATCCCCGGGAGGATGCTTCCCTGGCAACTGCCAGGCCGTTGACACCACCGCCGATCACGAGAATGTCGACCGGCGCCAATGCCTCGGATCCTCCATTCTCACAATTGTGCACTTGCTCACATATGTGATTCATAGGTAGAGTATGACCCAGATCACGAAGGCCTGTCAACGTAAGACGCGGCAGCTTCCGTGGCTGGATTTCACATTTGCCACCAATGAATTCGGAAGGGTGCCATGAGGGCGCTAAACGATACAGAGTTCCCGGCCTTTGCCAATGAGGTCTTGTTACAACTGCAGAGCTGGCCCGGTGAACCGTCGCTGGCCGTCGTTGGGGAAGATGGCGTCCTGGGTTGTCGGGATGCGGGCCGGGTGTACCGGCTGGCTTCGGTCACCAAGCTCCTCACGGCACTGACCGTGCTTTCGGCAGCGGATGAAGGAATGGTTTCACTCGATGACGAGGCCGGCCCGCCAGGGTCCTCGCTCCTGCACCTGCTCTCCCATGCATCAGGAGTGGGCTTTGCCGATGAACAGGTACGGGCACCGGCAGGGGCACGGCGAATCTACTCCAACACCGGCATCGACATGGCCGCGAACCATCTGGCGAGCCGCTCCGGAAAAGACTTCCGTAACGAGATGCGGATCCGGGTCTTGGAACCTTTGGGCATGCATGAGACAAAACTGACCGGTCCCCCGTCAAAGGGCGGCGAAGGCACGATTGCCGACACTGCCCGCCTGGCCTGGGAATTACTGAAACCGTCGGTGTTTCCTCAGGCAAGGATCGATGTTCTGACTTCACTTGCCTACCCGGGCCTGGCAGGGTTTCTTCCCGGATTCGGCCACCACGCCGAGAACGACTGGGGCGCCGGAGCTGAAATACGCGGACATAAGTCACCACACTGGACCAGCCCGGAGAACTCCCCCGCGACCTTCGGTCATTTCGGCATGGCAGGGAGCTTCCTGTGGGTGGACCGGGAGGCGGGGCTGGCTTGCACGGCTCTTTCGACCGTCGAGTTCGGGGAATGGGCTCCTGTGGCCTGGCCGGACACTTCCACCGCGGTACTCCGGGAGTATGCAAAAACCAGGCAAACAGCCACGTCCCGTGCCGGCCTCCGGACAGACAATGTTCAGCGCTGAGGGCGGCGGCCGGCCGCGACCACTCGAAACAAACATGCTTGGAGTGCGAACGTGAGCATTGCACCTGAGGGCCGGCGCATGCTGCGCGTAGAAGCACGCAACTCCCAGACACCTGTCGAACGCAAGCCGGAGTGGATCAGAAGCAAGGTCAAAACCGGGCCGGAGTACATCGGTCTGAAGAACCTGGTACGGAAAGAAGGCCTCCATACAGTCTGCGAAGAAGCCGGATGCCCCAACATCTATGAATGCTGGGAAGACAAGGAAGCAACCTTCCTCATTGGCGGGGCACAGTGCACCAGGAGATGCGACTTCTGCCAGATCGACACCGGCAGGCCCGAAGCACTGGACCCGACCGAACCTGTCAAGGTTGCTGAATCCGTGCGAACCATGGGACTGCGGTACGCCACCGTCACCGGGGTAGCCCGCGACGACCTCCCCGACGAAGGAGCCTGGCTCTACGCTGAAACCATCCGGCAGATCCATGCCCACAACCCCGGAACCGGTGTCGAGATCCTGATCCCGGACTTCACCGGACACCAGGATCTCATCCAGCTGGTTATCGACGCCCGGCCGGAGGTCTTCGCCCACAACGTCGAAACCGTGCCAAGGATATTCAAGGCCATCCGCCCGGCGTTCCGGTATGAACGGTCCCTCGATGTCATACGGCAGGGCAGTGACAAGGGCATGGTGACCAAATCAAACCTCATTCTGGGAATGGGCGAGACGAGGGAGGAAATGTCAGAGGCACTGCGCGACCTGCGCGATGCCGGATGCGATCTCGTCACCATCAACCAGTATCTGCGACCCAGCCAAAAACACCACCCCGTCACCCGCTGGGTCAAACCGCAGGAGTTTGTGGACCTGAAGGCCGAAGCAGAAGAGATGGGTTTTCTCGGCGTCATGAGCGGACCCTTGGTGCGCTCCTCCTACCGGGCAGGACGGCTCTGGGCCGAGGCCATGGGGAAAAAGGGCCGTGAATTGCCCGACCAACTGGCCCACATCAGGGGTTAGCAGCAGACAACTGGCCAATAGCCGGGGGCAAGAGCTGAATGGCAAACCGAACACGCGGGCTCTGTCCCGCATTTTAAGAACAGAATCCGAAGAGAAACAGAAGGGGTTTAGATGAATCCGCAGCAGTTCGATGTCCTGGTTGTTGGCGCCGGGCCAGGAGGCTACACGGCAGCGATCCGCGCCGCCCAGTTAGGCAAACGGGTCGCGATCGTCGAAGAACAGTACTGGGGAGGGGTGTGCCTGAACATCGGATGCGTGCCCTCGAAATCCCTGATTTACAGCGCCCAGCTGGTCCAAACGTTCAGAAATGACGCCAAGGAACACGGCATACAGGTAGAAGGAGAGGTTTCCTACGACTTCCAGGCTGCCTTCCAGCGCAGCAGGTCGGTCGCCGACGGCCGCGTCAAAGGCATCCATTACCTCATGAAAAAGAACGGCATCACGGAGTTCAATGCACGCGGAACCTTCACCGGGCCCAACGACATGGAGCTGGAACTCGCGGACGGTGAGCGGCAGAAAGTAACCTTCGCCCACGCCATCATCGCTGCCGGCGCGGAAACCCGTTTGCTGCCCGGGACCGCCCTCTCGGACAGGGTGGTGACCTACAAGGAACAGATCCTCTCATCCACCCTGCCGAAAAGCATCGTCATCGCCGGCGCCGGGGCCATTGGCGTTGAATTCGCCTACGTGATGAGCAGCTACGGGGTAAAGGTGACACTGGTCGAATTCGCCGACCGTATCGTTCCGCTCGAAGACGCGGACGTGTCCAGAGAGCTGACCAAGCGCTACCGGAAACTCGGCATAGACATACGTACTGCCACCGCGGTCACCGCCGTCGAAGAGCACCCCGGAGAAGTCGCCGTCACGCTGACCAAGGGCGAGACTGACGAGGTTGTCCGTGCCGAAAAACTCCTCCAGGCAACCGGATTCATACCCCGGGTCACCGGCTACGGCCTCGAAAGCACCGGCGTAGCCCTTACCGACCGCGGAGCCATCGCCGTCGATGACCAGATGCGAACCAGCGTCCCGCACATTTATGCCATCGGCGATGTGACCGCCAAGCTCATGCTCGCGCACGCCGCTGAAGCGATGGCGCTGGTCGCCGCCGAAGCCCTCGCCGGCGAACCGACTCATCCTCTCGACTACCTCATGATGCCCCGGGCCACTTACACCAACCCACAAATCGCAAGCTTTGGATTCTCCGAAAACGGGACCTCTCCCGCGGGCAGCGAAGTCAAGAAAACGGTCTTCCCGTTCGTAGCAAATGCCAAGGCCCACGCCGTCGGCGAACCGGGCGGTTTCGTCAAACTACTCACCGACAGCCGCGATGGAAAACTGCTGGGCGCCCACCTCATCGGGCCAGACGTGACCGAGCTGTTGCCCGAACTGACCCTCGCCCGCCAGGAAGGCCTGACCGTTACCCAAGTGGCCCGCAACGTCCACGCACACCCCACCCTGAGCGAAGCAGTCAAGGAAGCCCTCCACGGCGCGGCTGGCCAAAGCATCAACATCTAACCGACGCCCCGACCGAAGAAAGATCAGCACATGACTACGAACGAAATCCAGGCCCTTCAGGGAACCACCGCCCCCCTCAAGGGCATCCGGCGGGCGGCAGCGAAGCAAATGGTCGCAGCGTGGGAAGCACCGGCGTTTCACCTCACCGTCGAAGTGGACATGACCAACGCGCTGACGGTGAAGTCAGTCTCACCCCAGTCAACCGTCACCGACCGGCTCATCTCCGCCGCAGCGACCGCTTTGCAAGAGAATCCCGGGCTGAACGCCCACTACTCCGAAGAAGGAGTCACCACCTTCGCGGACATCAACATCGGCATTGCAGTGGCAACAGATCACGGGCTGACCGTCCCTGTCATCCACGAAGTGACACGCCTCAGCCTGCCCGACATCGCCCAAAGGCGGCGTGAGGTCGTCGAAAAGGCCCGCGCCAGGAAGCTCGAGATGGCGGATATCTCCGCAGGGACCTTCACCATCTCAAACCTTGGCATGCTCGGTATCGACCGCTTCGATGCCATCATCAATGTCCCTCAAGTAGCCATCCTCGCAGTTGCCTCCACACGGCAGCGCTATGTCATGGCTAATGGTCAGGCCGAATGGCGACCCATCGCTGAGCTGACCCTGACATGCGACCACCGCGCTGTGGACGGGTCCATGGGAGCAGTCTTCCTCAAACGGCTAAAAGAGCTCATCGAAGCTCCCATCCCCACGCCATAAGGCACCGTAACGGGGAGAACCATTATGACGACAGCAACAGGGAAGAAGTCCGGCAACAACTGGCGCGTGGCCGACATCGTGGTGGCGGCGCTGATCGCCGTCGCCGGCGGTGTGATTTTCTGGGCCTGGTCCCAGGGCGCCAACCTTATCTCCGCACCGCTGAACGCGGTCTATCCGCCGCTGACCGGCCTGTACGCCGGCGGCTGGATGATCCCGGCGGTGCTGGGCATGCTCATCATCCGCAAGCCCGGTGCCGCGCTGTTCTGCGAAACCGTGGCAGCCACCGGCGAGCTGATCATGGGCTCGCAGTACGGCACCACGGTGCTGATCTCGGGCGTGCTGCAGGGCCTCGGTGCGGAACTCGTGTTCGCAGCGTTCCGGTACAAGAAGTTCAACCTGCCCGTTTCGCTGCTGGCCGGCGCGGGTGCTGGGCTGTTCTGCGGCCTGAACGACTCCTTCGCCCCGTGGGGCTGGAACATCGCCTACGCAGCCGGGGACAAGCTGGCGTACATCATCTTCACCGCCATCTCCGGCGCCATCATCGCCGGTGCATTGTCCTGGGTCGCTACCCGAGGCCTGGCCAGGACCGGCGTGCTGAGCTCCTTCGCGTCCCGGAAGGCCGCCACGGAACCCGTCTTCAACTGAAGCGGCCAGGGGAAGGGCAAAGGCGCTTCCCTGGTCTGGGCAGACCATGCCGGCTACCGAAGTCCCGGCAGCAGGCACCGGCCACCGGCGTAGGGAGGGCTAAGGCATCACCCATACCTGCAACCCGCAGCCGGCTCATCAAGCTTCAGTTCAAAGGAAAGAACGTCATGACGAGCATCATCTTTTCTCTGATGGCATTCATTAGAAGCCGGTCCGAGCGGACGGTAACGCCGCGGAAAACTCCGACGAGTGAATGTCACCAACTCCCAATCGACTGCCGGGACCTCCTGGCCGTTCCCGATCTGATGGCCTTTGGCGACACTGTGGGATGCAGTTGCCGTAACCAGTAGTGCATGAGAACTCCACGCTCATTCTCCGCGCACTCCGGTCACTCCCCGCGCGTCCAGGGACGGAAGCCCGCCAAGCGGAGATTTAACGGGCGGGCAGGATGCGTCAGCAGCGTAACCCACCTACCGGCACCCAGGTGGGCCAGGACAACGGATCCAAAGGAGGCATGCATAGTACGCCGCCCTACTGCATTCTGAAGGACTGCCCGAGAGATGCGCTATCCGTACGTGCGCAGATCCTGCCGCAGGACCGCCACCAACGGCAGTCCAATCCCCAGGCCGGACCAACGCAAACTGCATACACTTTTCCACCCCTATTGCTGCAGTCGAACAGCACATCAGGGGCTTGCACTCACAAACGTGATGTGCAACACTTGAAAGTAGATAAAGTGTATACAGTTAGGCTTGCAAGGAATTGCGGGTGCCGATTGAGAGGGGCTCGTCCATTGGTTGAAACATCTATAAAAGCCCAGACCGATGAGCCTGCTGCTGAACCTCGGAAGTTGGTCTCATACGCGCACCGGCAGCTTAGGGAAGCAATCCTCACTAATGCCATTCCCGCTGATTCGACGATCAGCCAGGTTCAGCTGGCCAAGCATCTGGGGGTGAGTCGGACCCCGCTTCGCGAGGCGCTCCGCCTGCTCGAGCATGAAGGTCTTGCCACCGTCGAAGTCAACAAGAAAGTGACAGTCGCAAACGTATCTCCGGAGGATCTGGATGCACTGTATGCGCTGCGTATCCAGCAGGAATCACTCGCGATTTTCACGTCTGTGCAGAAGGCTGATCAAGGCCGCATCGATCGTTCGCGCGAACACCTAGAGGGCATGCAGCGTGCCATCAGCGATCAGGACTATGCGGATTGGGCTCATCATCACCGCGTTTTTCACATGAGCTTGGTTGACGGGGTCGGTGACCGGTTCTGCAAATCGATCCTTCAAAACTTCGACCATGCAGAGCGGTACCGCAGGATCTATCTCAGCGAATCGGAGACCAACTGGAACCAAAGCATGGTGGATCACCAGAGCATCTTCGATGCCTTGGTGAACGGAAACCCTGCTGCCGCGGCCGAATTGCTCGCCGGTCATTATTCACATACGGCCAAGGGCGTCCTTTCGGCCATCGACGCCGACTACACGCCTGGTCTGATGAATGCGGCCGTAACCATGGCAATCAGTCTTAGATTCCAGCAGTAACAAACGTGATGCAGCCCACGACAAGCTGCACACACCTTCTTTCCGATCCTGCGCCCGCAACGATGGAGCAACTATGCCAATTTGTCGATTTATTCAACCGTTCCCGAGCCGTGGCACCATCATCCGGCCTCAGAAGCAAAGCCTGAACCTTACCCCAGCGCCAAGCGATGACATCCCCATGGAGGAAGCATGAGTGTGAACGCCTGTGCCCGAACAGAACCGGGCCCCGCAAGCGGCCAGGAGAACAGGACGCCGAGGTTCCTTCTTCCTGCCGCCGGAGACAACGTGGCCATCGCCACCGAACGAATCGAGGCCGGTGAACGCATCGAGATCGACGGTCAGCTGCTCACCGTCAGAACAGTCATTCCCAAGGGCCACCGTCTGTGTGTCAAGAGCATCAACGCCGGCGAAGGCCTGCTTTCTTGGGGGTATCCCTTCGGATACGCAACTGTAGAGATCAACCCCGGGGATTATCTCTGCAATGTGCGGATGAAAAACGTTCTGACAATGAGAAACCCCCACGACTACCCCAACGACCTGACCGTAAACTTCATCGACCGGGACAGCACGAAGGAGCAGACTCTGCCGCAGAGGCAGATCCTTGCTACGAACGAGCGTAAGCAGGATTCCAGCCAGGGTTTCATGGGGTACCTCCGCGGACCCGCCCGAGGATGGGGTACCAGAAATGACGTAGCGGTCATCGGCGTCACTTCGCGCGCCAGATCCCTCGTTCTCGCCGCCACGGAAGAGCTTCAGGGCTACGTACGCGGCCTGGAGAACCTTGATGCCTTAACGCCCGTCGTGCACACCGAGGGTGGCAGTTCTGGCGTCATGCATAACAAGCGCCTGCTCCTCAGGACACTGGCGGGATTCGCCGTAAACCCCAATGTCGCGGCCGCTGTCTTCGTCAACGATCCGGACTCGCCTGTATCAAATGCGGAACTGCTCCAGCAGCTCACGTCGCTCGGTGACATCCATCTGGAAAGCAAGATCCGATACTTCGTCAGCGACACTAATTCCGACGACCCGGTTTCCGCACTAACAGCACTCATTCGGCCGCTCCTTGACGGAGCCGCCAAGTGCGTGCGCGAGCCCGCACCGCTTGAAGGATTGAAAGTGGGACTGCAGTGCGGCGGCTCCGATGCGTTCTCCGGAGTAACGGCGAATCCGCTACTCGGAACGTTGGTAGAAAAGCTGCTGGGGGGAGGAGGAACGGCAAATCTCGCCGAGACCGACGAGCTCATCGGCGCCGAAGAACATGTGCTGGCCAAGGTAGCGGAGCAAAATGTCGCAGAGCAATTCCTGGACAAGCTCAATGCCTTCAAAGATTATGCCCAACGCCACGGCCAGACCGCAGAGGGAAATGTCTCAGGAGGGAACCTCTACCGCGGTCTATACAACATCACGCTCAAATCACTGGGCGCAGGACGGAAAAAGGATCCGAACACAGCGCTTGAGCATGTGATCGGGTACGGCGAACGCATGGAGCTGCCCGGCTACTACTTCATGGACAGCCCTGGAAATGACTTGGAAAGCATCGCGGGGCAGGTCGCGGCGGGGGCCAATCTGATCCTCTTCACCACCGGGAACGGGTCGATCACTAACTTCCCCTTCGTTCCAACGATCAAGATCGTGACCACGAACGAGCGCTTCGCCTTGCTCGAGACTGACATGGACTTCAATGCAGGATTGCTGCTTGAGGGCATGGGACGGGACGACGCTGCGGAACGGCTGCTCGAGCTCACCTGCCGCGTCGCCTCCGGTGAAAAGAGCAAGGGAGAACACACCGGACAGTCCCAGGTGCAAATCTGGAGGGACTGGCGCCAGGACGGCACCCAGAGCACCGATGCCACGTTTGGCCATTCCGCACCCTGCACAGGGGAACCCGTGCTCCGGGCACAGCAACGAAGCGCAGATCCGGCGCATGCCGCCCTGGAAGCCGGCCCAGGCATCGAACGCAGAAGGACTATCGAAATCCTGCCGACGAGTTTGTGTTCAGGCCAAGTGGCAGAACAGATCGCCGCCAGCATGAACGACTCTCTCGCGGCAGCCGGATCATCGGACGCATGGGAAGTGGTCGCCCTGCCCCATACCGAGGGATGCGGAGTATCCGGAGGAGACGCAGAGGAGATCTACACCAGAACGATGCTCGGCTACGCGATGCATCCGGCCGTCGCGCACACGATTTTCCTTGAGCACGGCTGCGAGAAGACGCACAACGACTACTTCAAGGACAGTTTGAGGCGCCGTGGCGTTGACCCGGCAAGTTTTGGATGGGCAGGAATCCAAAACTCTGGGGGAATCACGGCAGTGTCAGGCATCGTCGATGCTCTCGTTCACGAACATATCCGCGGATACGACGGTCGCAACGAGCTACAGCTGGAACCGGCCGGCCGCATAATCGGCTTGGCTGCAGCGACTGATCCGACCCAGCGCGCGGTCGAGGTTGCAATTGACGTCATCCGGCGGCTGCTGGCTGAAGGAGCCAGTGTCGTCGTGAGCGAGACCGATCCGCTGCTGACCGCGACGGGCTTCCTGGAAAGACTCAATATCGACGGCGTCCGACCCACACTTCCGTACGCGGGATCAGTCGTGGAACCTGGACTTCATGTCATGAGCTCAAGCACGTCGGATTGGCTCGAGGTCTCTACCGGTCTCGGTGCCACCGGCGCTGAAACTCTCCTGGTTCTTGCCGGCAGACGCCCGGTCCAGCCGCATCGAATGCTGCCGGTGCTCCAGATCGGAACCGGAACCATATCCAACACCGAGAAGTGGTTTGACGTCACCGCGAACGACCACGATTCCTCGGTTACCGGCGCAGAAATCATCTCCAAGATCAACGACTTAAGCAGAGGACGCTACACGCCTGTAGTGACCCCGCGTCCTAACGTCGGATTCCAAATATCCAGAGGGTCCTGGGGCGTCTCGCTCTGACCATCAACCAAGAACCACCAACAGAAAGATCAAAGCACAATGTCAGCACTTTTGAAGAACAAGCTCCAAGCCCGCGCCGCTCAGGGTAACCCAATCCGTGTGGGATTCGTAGGTTCAGGCCGAATGGGCACCGGCGCCATCTGTCAGATCGGACAGATGGCCGGGATGGAGGTCACCGCCATCGCGGACATCAACACCGACCGAGCGGTGGAAGCCTTCGAGAAGTCCGAAGTAAAGGCCCAGCTCGTCAGCGTATGCAACGAGGCCGCCGAAGCCAAGCGCCTCATTGGCCAGGGCCAGCGCATTGTCACCCAGGACTGGCGCCTGCTGCTGGAGATCGGCGTCGATGTCATAGTTGAGTCAACCGGAGTGCCCGAGGTCGGCGCCGAGGTCGCCATGCAGGCAATCCTCAACCACATCCACGTCGTGATGCTCAACGTAGAGACAGACGTCGTGGTGGGTCCGATCCTGACCTCCATGGCCGACCAGAGCGGGGTCGTGTATACGGTGTCCTCCGGCGATGAGCCGGGACTAATCGGCGAGCTCTACGACCGATACACGTCTCTGGGCTTCAAGGTCGTTGCCACCGGCAAGTCCCCCTCGAGCATCGGCGAATACGACCGCTACGCCACCCCGGACAGCGTGCGTGAAGACGCACAGCGCCTGAAGATCAACCCCCACTTCCTCGTCACATTCAGGGACGCCACCAAGACCATGATCGAGATGGCAGCCGTGTCGAATTACACCGGGCTCCGCGCCGACGTCCGGGGCATGCACGGCCCCGTGGCCGGTGTCGAGGAAATCTGCCGCTTCTTCCGGCCCAAGGCAGAAGGCGGCGAACTCAACAGCATCGGCGTCATCGATTACGCCCGGCCGCTCAAGAACGAGGACGGGAGCATCGACTTTTTCCGCTCGGTCACCCCAGGCGTCTTCATGGTCATCCACACCGACAATGAGCAGATCCGCGAGGACCTCGACTACCTGGACGTATACGGCGACAACGGCTACTACGTCATGCACACCCCCTACCACCTCGTTACCAACGAGATCCCTCTCTCCGTTGTTCAGGCCGTCGATTTCGGCGAACCCACCGTGTTCCCCAAATACGGACTGGTATCGGAAGTCTTCGCAGCCGCCAAGCAGGACCTCAAGAAGGGCGAGACCATCGACGGCGCCGGCGGTTTCGCCGTGTACTCCCTCGTGGACGACTACGAGACGTGCAAACAGGAGAACGTCGTTCCCCTCGCGCTGCTCACCAACGCAAAGCTGACATGCGACGTCGAAAAGGACCAGGTCATCACCTACGACATGGTCGAAATCAACAAGGACTCAGTCCTCTATCACCTTCGCTGCCTGCAGGACTCCATGGCCACCGCCTGATCCACGGCATCCCTCGTTACATATAAAAGGATTTCTGAATGCGCATCGCATCCATCAACGGCCGTGCCACCCTCATCACCGGAAGTGGCCAGGACCTGCAAGGCATCGACATTGAAAAATGGTCGAACGGCAAATTCCCCAGCAACACTCAAGAGCTACTGTCCCACCTCAACGAATTGAGGTCCTGGGCTAATAACCAGGACCTTGACTCCGATGCCTTCCCGGTCTCCTGGGATTCATTGGAAAGCCCGATCACCGATCCCCGGCAGATTTTCGCCATCGGCATGAACTACCAGGCCCACGCCGAAGAGGTCTCGATCGCAGCTCCCGAGGTTCCGGCCGTTTTTACCAAGTTCGCCACATCACTGTCAGGGGCACGAAAGGCAATCAAACTGCCCTCCGACAGCGTCGATTGGGAAATTGAACTCGTCGCCATCATTGGGCGCGGGGGCCGCAACATCTCCAAAGCAGACGCCTTGGACCACATAGCCGGTTACGCGGTGGGACAGGACCTGTCAGACCGGGCTCTGCAGTTCGCTGCAAGCTCATCACCACAATTCTCACTCGGAAAGTCCTATGCCGGCTTTGCCCCAGTGGGGCCTTGGATGACGACCTCCGACGAGGTGGCGGACCCGGGACAGCTGAAGATGCGCTGCACTGTGGGCGAGGAAGTGCTCCAGGACGGATCAACAGCAAACCTGATCTTCGATATCCCCACTCTAGTGGAGCACCTGTCGTCCGTCGTTGAACTGACGCCCGGGGATCTGATCTTCACGGGAACTCCTGACGGCGTCGGTTTCGGTAGAAACCCCAAACGCTACCTGCGCACAGGCGAAGAGCTCGTCAGCACGATTGAGGGACTGGGCGAGATAAAACAGCTCTTCTCGTAATCCAACTGGCCCTAAACAAGCCACATCTTCCAATTCAAGAGCGGCCACTTCAACGGGAAGTGGCCGCTCCCCTTCCTCCCAGGATCCACGGTTCAAAGGAGAACAACAGTGAGCTCCACCCTTACCCAGCGCGAAAAGAACCGCGCAACTGCTCTCGGCACCATGGTCGGCGCCGGCATCGAATGGTATGACTTCTACGTCTTCGGCATAGCTGCCGCCTTGGTGTTCAACAAGATCTTTTTCCCCGGCGTTGACCCAGCCACCGGCACGCTCCTGTCATTCGCTACATTCGCTACTGCATGGTTTGCCCGCCCACTAGGCGGAATCATCTTTTCGCACCTGGGAGACAGGCTGGGCCGCAAGCACATCATGCTGGTCACGCTCATCCTCATGGGTACAGCCACCACGGCAATCGGGCTGCTCCCCGACGCCGGTGCGATCGGAGTCTGGGCGCCCATCAGCCTTGTCATCCTCAGATTCCTCCAAGGCCTGGCCTGCGGAGGCGAATGGGGTGCCGCCACCGTAACCGCCGTTGAAAACGCCCCTCCGGGCAAGCGCGGCCTGTTCGGCGCCTTCCCCCAAATGGGCGTGCCGATGGGACTATTTCTCTCTTCCGGCGTATCCCTCCTCTTCTACATGCTTCCCGAAGATCAGCTCCTCAGCTGGGGCTGGCGCGTCCCCTTCCTCCTCACCATCGTGTTCGTCGTCGTAGGTCAGTACATCCGACGCCGCCTGCCTGAGAGCGAGGACTTCAAGGAAGCGGCCAAGAACGGCGAACTCGTCCGGTTCCCCATGCTCGAGGCCCTCCGCCGCCATCCCCGCGCAGTCCTAACCGTGTTCCTGGGACAAGCCATCGTTAACGTCACCTTTTTCACCGCAACGACTTACATCCTCGACTACGCCACCAAGCATGGATCCTTTGAGCGCACTACCGTCCTAGCGGTTGTAGCCCTTGCCGCTGTGGTGGACTTCTTCGCCATCCTCGTCGGCGGCCTGCTGGCCGACCGGTTCGGAGCCAAGCGAATCTACCTGACCGCCTGCGCAGCAGGAATCGTAGTCTTTGCGGCCATATTCCCTCTGACCGACACCGGCGATATTCTCGCACTCATCCTCGGCATCGCGGTCCTGTTCCCCCTGGTGCACGGGCTTGCCTTCGGCGCGCAAGCCTCGTTCTTCGCAGGCCTCTTCCCTCCGAACGTACGTCTTTCGGGCATGTCCACCGGATTCCAGTTCTCAGGCATGGCATTTGGTGCACCACTTCCCCTGCTGGCCGGCTTCCTGATAGCAACCGCAGGCGGGTCACCCTGGCTCCTTGTCGCATATATCGGCGCCGTCGGCCTCATCAGCACCATCGGCACCCTCACCTCACCGCGCGAGTATGTTCCGGTTTCATCGGCTCAGAAAGCCCCCCCCGCGCACGCAAACAATATCTGAGAATTAGGTCTGCGTTCCCTGGAAATCAAGGTAGCCGGCACTCCTAGGCGGCACCCCTTCAAGTCCCAGGTGGCAGCGGCTTCGGGCCGCTGCCACCTCCTACTGTTGAGACAACGGAAGTCAAATGACACTGAACCGCGCCACGCCACGCAAACATGTCGAATGGAACTTACTGATCAACGCACTGGTTGAAATCCGCCACCACGGCCAAGTGATCAGAACCGGTTTCGTGGAAGACGCAATGCCCAACTCCTCCGCCATATGGATAGCGGCCGACGCTACCCATCCTCGTCGGATATTTGAAGCGGCCCAAGGCCACCAGGTATGGGTCACCCCAAGGGAGCTCAGCGGTGACCTTAACTACCGGATGACATCAACACAGATCTTCGGAAAGACCTCGCAGAAAAGCGCCTGAGGCGGTACAGCGTCTTGTCCTGACCAGGCCGGCACTCTCTATGTGCTCACTGCTCATGATGCTCTGGCCCTGTGACTGCTGATGACTGCTGATACGGCCAGCCGGACCTAAGGTAAGCCCCATCTCGTCGCCGGAGAAGTACACCCCAGCCTGACGTAAAGGCGGTCTCGCAAGGGAGGATTCACCTGCCGGTGGGGCTTCGGTCTTGTTCTCAGACACCTGTCGAGCCGCAAGAGGGGAATTCGTCAGCTCCTGCCGCAAGCGAGTCTCATCGAGTCCCGATTCTTTGGCCTATTTTGATGATTCTCGGGCTACCGCACCTCGGTTTCCTGCCATTCGACTGTCAGGGTGGGATTTGAGAACATCATGAGCGACTGTCAATAAAACGGAAATTTCGCCCTATTCTGACGCCACGCCGATCGTTGCTCCTTTGGCCTTCCTTTGGCCTGACCGGACTCGTGACTATACGGGCACAAGAAAAGCCCCGGACCGTGGTCCGGGGCTTTGGGGCCGGCTACGCTCGATCGTGACGCTGAGGTCCAGATGGATGTCAACAGTGGGACCTGAGCACGTCAAGGGGCGCCCAGTGCCGGTGTCCGGCGCTCAGTCGTTCAATGTCAGTGCGGAAGGTGCCGCGGTGGTCATTACGGGCTGACGCGCGCATGGTGAAGGGAATGAAAGCTGTGGGCAAGAGGGTCCTTTCGAATGAGGCAGCCAACGGTCAGCGGCCCCATCAGCAACAAGGCGCTGGAAGGCTTTCCTATTCCTTCTTCGCTCCAAGAGAGTCGAGCCTCACGTGGCACTGCTGAAGATCAGAACCCAAAACCAGCTGAAGACCTCGAATCATGCACGCCTGGCTAAAGAGAGTAGCCATCAAGGCGTCAGCGTCGTTTTTCGACCGGACGGTACCTGTCTGCGAAAGCAGCGAGGGAGCTCTGGAGCAGCGTCATGCTGTCCAGCATGTCCACGGGTCTGGAGCACGCCCCGGCTGACAGCGGGCTGACCATCCATGCGGCGAACACGTAGTGCGGGACCTTCAGCGCCATGGCGTGGTCAAAGAGCCGCAGTACGGGTTCGTGGAGAACCCCGTCTTTGAGCTGGAAGCCCGGGCAGAAGGTTTCCTCGCCGATAAACACTTATCCGGACTACTCAGGCGAAATTCCCGCCAGCTGGACATCAATCGCCAACGCTGGCATTTTGGCCGGGCAGCGGGCGCGCGCGACGTTTCAGCTCAAGCCAGGCAAGGGTTCCCCGATAGAAGGAGACGAGTGCGCAAGCGAAAACCGCAACGGCTACCCAAGTCTTCACCGACATATCCCACTCAAACAAAATAATGCTGGAGAGAACGAGGCTTGTACCAATGAGAAACGAGCTCAGTCTCAAGGAACTTAACTGAGCTACGGATGACTGATGCAACTTTTCTCGATACATGGCTAAAGCTAACAAGATTGCATCAGGAACGATAGGTAACTGTTGATTCGGTCTCTATAGGCTTCTTGCCTCCCTGACTCGTGGGGTCCCAAGCTCAACGATTCCCCGCTCGTTATGGGTCTGCAGTTTATACATCTGAGCGAGCTTGATTTCGGCGCCGCTGAGCGTGACCCGCAGCCCTTCGGCGTCGCCGATCCAGCCGTGTTGTTCGGCTTCAGTGATGCGTTCTTCGAGATTCTCGATGATGTCCTGGAGCCGGTTGATCTGACTGGGATCCGGACGGAGAAGGGAACAACGGAGGCATGCGTGTTCGTGTTGACAGCCTGTTCCGTATGCCCGTCCGCAGCTGCCCAGGCTGAGTTTGCGTTGCACGAAATGGGCTTCGAATTCGTCCCATTCGGCGGCGGTTGGTTCGCGGTATTCTTCGGTGGGCCGAATGACCCGTCGCTTTTCGATGAAGGTGCGGTGGTGCCGAATGACGTCCCTGGGATAAATCGCTGCGTATCCCTGAGTCGTCGCCAGACTGGCGTGCCCCATCAGCACCTGCACGATGTGTGGAGGCAAGCCGCTGGCAAGTGCCTCGGTCGCGAAGATGCGACGGAAATCGTGCGGGGTGAACCTCACCTCGGCCCCGCTGACCTTGATCTGCGCGCGTCGCGCCAAGTCATTGAGCAGCGTGGAGACGGTGGCCGTCGTCATCACCTTCGGCGGTCCGGCGCCACGGCGGCGGACGAACAGGTGCGGAAGAGGTGAGCTCAGCACTTTCTCAGCTGAGTCCCATCGCTGTGTCAGCGGTGCACCACCCGTGTCCTTGGTGATACGAGAAAGCACTCGGTAGAGCACGTGCACGAGCTCGGGGCCTGCCACCATCAGACGCTCTGTGTCGGTCTTGCTCGGAGCGAAGTGCAGCAGCGGTATGGTCTCCCCGGTCCCTGGAACCTTATAGGGCTGGATGCTCATGTGCACCAATTCGAGGACTTCTTCGATCCGTGCACCGGTGTGTCGAAGTGTCTCAACAAGCGCCCATGTCCAGAAGGCGTTGTCCTCTTCAAAGGACAGGTCCCGGTCCTTTCCATTGCGCCGAATCCGGACATGCGCATGTTCACTGCTCTGGAAGACTTCCCAAGCCTCGCCGTCCATGTCGATAGTTTGGCCGGCGCCGGCCATCTTGGCATCCGCCAGGGTTGCTTCTGCTGCGCGGAGGGCCTGTTCGGCAGCCTCCACCAGACGGGGCAACACGGGAGCCAGTTCACGGGTGCGCTGCTGCATCGTTGCGATGGTCGCGCGCCGGTGCTTCACGTAACCACGGGTTTCCGCGAAGGTTACGGGGCTTGGGGCGACCCATTGCGCCCAGAAGGCATCTTCGAGTGCCCATTGGCTGATGTCGAGATAGAACGCCCGGACGGAGAAGAAGACGCTGTAAACTTCCCGGCGCGGCGAGCCGTCGGCTTTGAGTTTGACTCTGGCTTTCCAGCCAGCCGCCTGCTTCGGGGTCAGTGCGAAGCTGCGTTGGCCTGGGTAGTGCTTGACGATGTCGGCGAAGAAGAGGCCGGCCAGATACCTGCCCAAAGCACAGAGCGAGGAGTAGTCGAGGCCAGCCGACCGGACCTGAAGATAGCGGATGAGTGGCTCCCGGCAGGGGCCGGTGATGTCGTAGTAGTCGACCATCTCATCCACCGTTTTCGGTCCGACGCGGAGCCGTGTGGGCATGGTTCCGGAATCGTGTCTGATCCATCCCAGCCCGTGCAGCACGGGCCATACGGCGGTCAGCCCGCTGCGGCTGACGTCGATCAGCTTCCCGGGAAGCTGGGTAGTCAGTTCGAGGATGTCTTCGGCTGTGAGCTGGCGGATCGATTTGCCTGTATGGGCCTGAATGCGACCTAAGGTGAGGATCCCGCTAGTGGCCTGGGCCGGTGAAGCCTTCGCATGGAGGAGGGCGTTTTCGAGTTCAGCTGTGTGGGCGGGATCCCGGAACCGGCTGAGTGCTTTCCAGAAGGCGAAGCGCTGACCCGCGAGCCACCGGTGGGAGGGGCGCATGACGTCCAGGGCCAGCAGCGGTCCCATCGCCGCATTGAGTCCTTCGACCTCGTTGCGGTTCTTCGTGTTCTTGCTTGAACCGCCGGCTATTCTGAGCCGCCACGTCAGAGCGTCATGCCCGATCTGGCCTTCGAACAGCGCCCAGCGGTCCTGCCAGGTTTCACCCGGCAACTGCCTCAAATGACCGAGTAAACGCCGAATGCGCGCCCTGTGCTCATGCACATGTGGCCAGTACGGGCTGCAGTCCTCAAGACGGTTGATGATGTCCTCAATGCTGGCGCTGGTCAGCGGTCCAGAAGGGATGGGCGGCAGTGCAGGCGGTTGTTGTTCCTGTGGTGGCGGCGTGTGGTCATTCCAGCTTCGTCGTGCGGTCTGGATCTTATTGATGGGCGGACTTGTCACTGGTTCCCCCAAAGCACGCGCAACTCATCGGGGTTATAGGGCTGACCGGCCGGTGAACTGTCAGCGGCAGGCGAAGTCCTGCTGCTCAGATGGGTCCGATAATGCTCGATGACTTCCTCCATATGCGGAACCGCATAGACCGTGGTCGTAGTCAGCGACTGGTGGCCCAGCAACTCCTGGACTTCGTGAAGGCCCATCCCGCCCTCGAGCGCTCGGATCGCGAACGTGTGCCGCAGATCGTGCAGCGTCCAGTTCGAACCGAGCAGCTCGTTGCAGCGTCTCAGTACGGCGCGCATGGCTTCGTAGGTCAGAGGACGGGGCTCTCCCCGCAGCGTGAGCCAAACCGGTTCATCCGGGCCGGCGACGCCTCCTTCGAGCTGATAGAGCCGAAGCCATACGAAAGCATCAGGCGCAGCGGGCAACCATTGCAGCTGGCCGCCTTTGCGGTAAACGCCGATTAGCTGGTCACCCACGTTGACCCTGTCGCCCGTGATCCCGAGCAGCTCGCTCGCCCGTGCACCGCTGCTGACATAAAACGCCACCAACGCCCGGTCCCTGTTGGACCGCAAGCGGCGAAACAGATCGTTGAACTTCCCATCCGGGATTGATCTTGGCACCCGGTGCGCCTCGCGCTGACGCAAGGGTTGTCGCCGCACCGGGGCAAACTCCCGCTGAGGATCATGATGCGCATGGGCTCGCCCGCGGCGCAGCTCGAAAGGATTCACGATGGGCCCATCTCCCATCCGAAGCTGGAAAGCGTAGAACTCCTTACACACCGTCGTCGTGTGGTTGATCGTCGAGGGTGAGTAACGCATTCCGAGATGCTTCTTTCCCGTGACAAGGTTCCGGCTCCCCCGCCGCTGCGGGACGTTACGATTCCCGACGAACTTCTCGGTCTGGCGCGCCCACAACACGAAGTCGCGCGCTTCAAGGGACGTTGCCTGCTCCCAGCTGACACCGATGGCCCATAAAAATCGAAGGAACCGAAGCAACGACAATGCATAGGTTCGTACCGTTTGAGGGGAACGGTCCGTCGCTGCCAGCTCAAGCAGATACTCCGTGGCAGGAGCGAACTCCTCGCCCTTCGCGTCGAGGACCACGAACCCCGGAACACCGGAGCGAGGAATCACCCGCCCGACGTTCGCGACAGGCAGTCCCTCCGCCCGATGCCGATCCGAACTGCGATCCGAGAGATCCATGACCAAAGCATGACGCTGACGGGGTTCGTCCCAGCCGACGACACGCACTGTGAACCGTCAACTTAGTCCGGTAAACAGATCCCGGACGGTCCGGCGCATCCCTTCGGGCTCGCCGATAGACCGGAAGTGTGTCTCCATCTCTGCCGCGGTTGGCAAGGTAAATTCTTCGCGGATGCTGTCCCAGACCCGCTCCGGGACAGCCGGCCAGTAGCGGGGCTCAGCCCTCACATCCGACACAGTAGGCATGGCCGTCCTTCTCGCGCGCCTCCTGCGAACGGTGGCGGACCAGGAAACACGAGTAACAGGTGAACTCATCATCAGCCTGCGGAATGACCTGCACAACGAGCTCTTCGGCAATGAACTCGCCGCCCGGGGTCAGGCCGTCGAGGACATCCGCCTCGTCGAGCTCCTGAACCACAGACTTCGCATCCGGCGCTTTGGCGGACTTCAGGGCCTCCAGCGAATTTTCTTGGGACTCCTTCACGTCGGTGCGCAGTTCGTCGTAATCGGTTGCCACGGCGGTGCATCTCTTCTCTGTCGGGGTGGGTTAACGGTCCTGCAACGTACAGGACATGGGAAGAATTCCCCAAAAAGCGGTGCTGTTCCTCCCCCTCCTCTATTAATCGGGAAGAGGAAAGGCCTCTGCCAACGCCCGCGCGACGTCGTAGCTGGCCGACTTGGCCGAGAGAGGCAAGTTAACGGAATCGCGGTTATCGGCGTTCTAAAAGCACTGGCAAATAGGGGATTTGGTCTCGTGGTCAGCGCATGTGGCTTGCCAGCCTTGTTGGCGAATTGCCAAACGATCCGGCGAATTCTGCCGGTGAGTTGGCGAATCGCCGGTAGTGCCCCTAAGGTGCGCGTTCGGCCGGGTCACCACCGCAATGGCCTCGGCGACCAGACGATCCCTGAATGCCAGTTGAACGAACTTTTGCCAGTTCCGGTGGCATCGCGAGCCGCTCGCGATCTTTGTTCAGACTGGCGCGCTCTTCCAGTCAGCTGACCCACGCAATTGGCCAACAAGGGGCGCAACGTTCCCGCTTCGGCCACTCTCAGCGGCTCGCCAACTCGTTGTCAGGCTCGCCATCTACGTTGGCAAGCCACAGCGCACGAACGCCGGAACGTAGGAGTCGTTGAAGGGCTCGAACCAGTCCTTGAGCTCCATTGGTGCGAGGCCGAGCTGCGTCGTCTTCGAATGCGTCCATCGCGTTTTGGTAGAGCATTTCGCTGTCCCTGTCTTCGAGCATGTGCTCTTCAAGCCGGCCGCGCCAGCCGTCTGCCAAGCCAAGCCCGTACAGGTCTTGGATGACTTCCACCTGGTCCAGCAGGCAACCGGACGGCCAGTTCCTGGGCCACGCAGGACGGTTGGGTCCAGCCGCGCACCAGGACCGTCACCATGTCTGTGGCTATGACCAGGAACTGCTGGGCGAGCCGGACATCGTATTTGTCCGCGTGCTTCGGGGGCAGTCCGGACAGCACGAAGCTCTCAGATATCTCCTGCCGGGTGCCGTCGTTGAGCCGGCGCAACTGTGCAATGTCCTCGAAGAGCTGGTCGATCAGGACAGCCGACGCTTCCCAAAGCGCGCTGGCCAGGAGCTTGGCGTGGAACAGGCTTTTGTCCCGCTGCTGGCGTGACCGACTCCATCCATTCCAGATCCGCGGTCTCCAGGGCGTTCCGTCCATCATCGCTAAGGTCATCAGGGCACGGCTTGTACCCCAGCTGCTCCAAGCTAATGCCGTTTAGCTCTTCACCAATGTGGATCAAGTATTCGACATAGCTCTCGTGCTCACGGGTCATGGCCTGATGCTACAGCTAAGCTCAAACAACTCCGGCAACACGACTGCTGCGCCTAACGCCAATGAGTCGGACTCCCCCAAACGCTTCGGTGGACGGACGACGTCCTCGGTTCTGGCACTGTCCCACCACCGGGCGTCCAGTGCCGGGGCAACCTGTGCCCTCACGGCTGCCCATTCGCCCTGGAGGCGGACACGTAGCTCGCGGCCCTGCTGTTCTTCCGCTGCCTGGGCTACGCGTAGGCGCTGCTCGCGGGCGCGGGCAAGCCCTTCACCGATGCGTGCCGCAGCAGTCAGGCCTGTGCGGAGCATCGTTTCTACAACCTCGTCCAGTCCGCCTGATTCGCTCATGGTTTGCCTTCCTGGTCTTATCGCTCGATGTCCGGGCGGCCGTTTCCGGTCCGGGTGGTTGTGGGCGTTCTTGGACGTTCGTACTTGGGTGGCAGAACCGATCCTGGCTTGTTCATGGGTGCCAGGCCTTCGCGCGCACGGCGTACCGTTTCGGCCAGCTCGGCATCCACCACCGGCACGGGGGTAACATTCGCTGATTCCTGCTGTACCGCGGGCGCAGGCGGTGCTGCCGGCACCGGGGGTAGGGCGTTGGCTACCGTCACCAGTTGCGTGCGGACCATGGTGTTGATCTGCCGTGAACGGCGCAAGTCGTTGTTCGCCTTGTGCATGTCGTGGATGGCTTTGGAGACGTTGAGCAGCTGCCGCAGCATGATCGCCTGCGCGGCAGTTCCCGAGCCCTTCGTTGCGGTCATCAGCAGCAGCGACGCTCCACGGGCAGAAGGCCCGACAGTCTTTACAGGTTTGATCGGATACTTGCGCAGCTGCGCCGTCTTGGACAGTTCCGTTGCGGCCGCGGCCAACGGTCCGAGCACCGGTTCGGTGGCCGGTGGACCATGCCGCGAAAGCGCCGGCGGTTTCCCGGGCGAGATGCGCCCGGGTTGGGTGGACATGCAGCGGAACAGAACGCAGCGTTTCGCGCAGCTGGGCTTCCTCGTGGCCGCAGCCCGGACCTATCTGGCTGTCGGATACTTCTTGCTGATGGCGGCCATTGTGGCGTTTCCGGTCATGGATATCTGCAGTAGCGTTTGGGCGACCGGCCCGTCGGATCCTTGCTGAAGATGGTGCTCCAGAATGCATGCCATTTCATGTAGGCGGATGGCGCCCACCAAGGTGGAGGCGATCTTCAGGCTAAGAAGCGTCTCAGCGGCTTGCTCGTCGCTCCCTGCCGCGATGGCTGTGCAGAGGCGGTTGTAGCGTATTGGCCAGCGTTGGACGTAGGTTTCAACGAACCGCCGGTAGACCAGTTCGTTGTTAAGGTCTACTTCGAGCTTCTTCAGGACAGAGGGCCGAAGAAGCGGCGTGGGTTTTCGCTCGACACGAGGAGCTGTTGGGGCCATTGCGGTGCCTCGTTTCCGCGTCTGCGTTGGGAACGTGGTAAGGAACTGCGTAGCGCAGTTCCTTACCACGGAGTCATGGAGCGAAAGTTCAGGAGGCCTGTGCGGCGCGTTCCTCGTCCTTCAGATCTTCGGAATGCCGCGCTCCATTGCGTTGAATCGCAGCTGCCAGTTCGTCAATTCGCTGAGGGGCGAGGGCGTAC
>NZ_JCAXEA010000032.1:0-52711 GCF_059759125.1 Arthrobacter sp. GQ119
GAAGACCCTGCAGCTGCTTGCGGCGAGGGGCGAGGTCGAGGAGGGGGCGCCGTCGTACGCCATGGACCGCTACAAACTCCTCGACGTCAACGCGGGCACCACCGGCGGAGCAGGGGGCGACGCCTAACGGCGCCGGACTCCCCGCGGATCACACAGAACGGCGGCCCCCACCTTCCGGTGAGGGCCGCCGTCGCCGTCCCAATGAATGCGCTGGGACTCAGCTTGCCCGAGAAGTTCTCTGGTCTACGACAAACCCGGTGGCCGCATTTTCGCGGACCGCGGTAATGCCCGCCACCACTGCTTTGATGTTCGGGAAACTCGGTGAAACGGCAACCAGGGTGCCGTCGTCTGCCTTCAGTCGGAAGCGGAACGTTCCCTGTCCCGCGCTTACTATTTCAAATGTGCCTGCCATCTGCGCTCCTTCTAACGGCCGCGCCCTTGCAGCCGCCTGTAGCCCCCAATTGCCAACACGACATTTACGAGGTTAGCGACCACTAACTGGAGTAACCACCCCTACCAGCCGGTAGTTTTCCAGGTGCCAACGCCCGTCCTAAGGTGGGGACATGGCAGACAACCCCGCGCCGGCCACCACCGCCGTCCTTCTCGCGGCGGGGGCCGGCACCAGGCTGGGCCGCGGTCCGAAGGCCCTGCTGCCGTTCCGGGGACGTACCCTCGTTGAGGTGCTGGCGGACGTGCTGTCCGACGGCGGCTGCCGCGAGGTGGTGGTGGTCCTCGGCGCAGGCGCCGCGGCTGTGCGGGCGTCAACCGACCTCCGCCGGCATGCCGTGGTGGACAACGCGGAGTGGCCATCCGGGATGGGCAGTTCGTTGAAGTTGGGCCTCGCCACCGCCCGGCCCGGGGACCATGTGCTTGTGGCCCTCGTGGACCAGCCGGGACTGACGCCGGATACCGTGGCTCGGCTGCTGCAGGCCCACCGGCCCGGGCGTGTCACGGCTGCCGCCTACCCTGATGCCTCAGGCGAGCTCCGGCGCGGGCATCCGCTGCTCCTGGATGCAACGCTGCGCGCGGAAGCCGCGGCCTCCGCGGCGGGCGACGCCGGTGCCCGGCACTTCCTGCGGGTCCACCCCGAGCTGGTCGACCTGGTGGACTGCACCCCGCCTCCGGGCTCAGCTCAGCCCGGCGGGGAAGACCTCGATACCCCGGACCAGCTGCACCTGCTCGACTAGTTGGACTGCTGGTGCACCTGCTGCAGCATGCCCGCTGCGAGAAGTTCCTGCAGCCCCTCTTTGAAGCGGGCCTTGCCGCCATGGGAGGGGTGCCTAAGTTTTGGCACGTCAAGGCCGCTGCCGTGGAGGCTGCGGTGCGCGACGTTTCCCACTGCCACGACTGTTTCGATGGGAAAAAGTTCGGTCAGCTCCTGCCAGAACGGGTTGCCCAAAGCCGCCTCAGCGGGCGTCGGTGTGCGGTTGGACAGGGGCTGTCCCGGCACATGTGTATGCCACGGGCAGGCGCTCCACAGCACAGGGAGGACGTCGAGCTCGGCCAGGATCTCCCACATCACGGTCGCCGTCGGCTCCGCTGCGACGCCGGCGGCGTCGGGCGGCAGCACGTAGCCTTTCCCTGGCCCGAACAGCCCGAGGGGATTGGCGGGCCCCTGGAGCATGGTGCGGTTGGTAAAGGGAATGCCGGTAATCCTCATGCCGCGAAAACCCGGAGCTTCGCCCACCAGCAGCACCTTCGGCGCCCGGTGACGCATTTCCCCGAAATACGCCGCCAGATTTTGACGGCGCAGGGCGTTCGCGGACGTTGAGTGGTCGAAGAAGTTAGTGCAACCGGCCGGGGTTTTCACGGCGGCGAGCCGGTCAATAAAGCCTTCGAAGCCCGACGACGCCACAGGTCACCAGCGGGGGTGGATTGCTTCGCGGAAGTAGTGATCGTAAATCCAGCGCACTCCGTCGTCGAATTCCTCGCCGAGAGGGACACCGGCCGCGCCTGCGTTGGACTGCGCCTGCTCCACAGTGCGGGCTCCGGGGATGACCGAGGTGACGCCCTCCTGGGCCACGATCCAGGCGATGGCCGCCTGTGCGGTGCTGGCCCCCTCCGGCACCAGCTGCTCAAATTCGGCCACGGCCTTGAGGCCCAGTTCGTAGTCCACGCCGGAGAACGTCTCGCCGACGTCGAAGGAGTCGCCGCTGCGGTTAAAGTTCCGGTGGTCGTCCGCGGCGAACGACGTGTCCTTGGTGTACTTGCCTGACAGCAGCCCCGACGCCAGGGGCACGCGCGCGATGATTCCCACGCCGGCGGCCTTGGCGGCGGGAAGCACTTCATCCAGCGGCTTGAGCCGGAAGGCGTTCAGGATGACCTGCACGGACGCGGTGCCCTCGTGGCGCATGGCTTCGAGGGCCTCGTCGGTGCGCTCCACGCTGACGCCATAGTTCTTGATGGCGCCTTCGGAGACGAGGGTGTCGAGTGCGTCGTAGACCTCTGCGTTGCTGTAGACGGCGGTGGGCGGGCAGTGCAGCTGGACCAGGTCGAGGGAGTCAGTACGCAGGTTGCGCCGTGAGCGGTCCACCCACTCGCGGAAGTTGGCGAGGTTGTAGTTCTCCGGTTGCTGCTCCAGCCGGCGGCCCATCTTCGTGGCCACAGTAAGCTCCAGCCCCGGATTGTCCGCCAGGAATGCCCCGATGGCCTGTTCGCTCCGCCCGTCCCCGTAGACGTCGGCGGTGTCGAAGAACGTCACGCCGGCTTCCGCCGAGGCGGCCAGGACGGCCCGGGCCTGCGCCGGGTCAACGTTTCCCCAGTCCGCACCGAGCTGCCACGTGCCAAGTCCGACGACGGAGACGTCCCGTCCGGTTTTGCCTAAAGTCCGTTGTTCCATTCCCCGACTATATGTTGCCTGAAAGGCTCGGGCTTGTTGGTGACGGGACGAGTCCGGCCTCCTTCAGTCCCAGATAGATCTTGTCCCGCGCGATCGGCAGTTCGGCGAACCGCAGTCCGGTGGCGTTCCTGATGGCATTGGCCAGGGCAGGCGCCACGGGGTTGAAGGGGCTTTCGCTCATGGACTTCGCACCGAGCGGTCCCAGTTTGTCGTTCGTCTCGGCGAAATACACCTCGCTGCGCGGCACGTCCGCGAAGGACGGGATGTGGTACTGGCGGAGGATGTCCGTGGTGACGCGGCCGCCGTCGTCCACCCTGACTTCCTCGTACAGCGCGGCGCCCAGCGCCTGGGCGATGCCCCCTTCGATCTGGCCGCGGCACTGCCGCGGATTCACCACGACGCCGGCGTCTGCGGCCTGCACGCTCTGCAGGATCCGCAGCTCCCCGGTGCCGGTGTTGACGGCAACCCGGAAACCGTGGACGTTGAACGCGACGGACCGGGGCGTGCCGCCCCAGCGCCCTTCGGCCACGAGCTCGACGCCGGCCTGTGCGGCCTCGTGCGCGAGTTCCGACAGCGGCACGCGGGTCCCCTCGCAAACCACGGCGTCGCCGTCGAGCACGCAGCCCGACGCCTGGAGCTGGCGGACCCCGGCGGCGAATGCACGGATCCTTACCGCCAGTTCCTCTGCCGCGGCGAGCGTGGCCTTGCCTGCCACCACCGTGCCGGCAGAACCGAACGCGCCTGTGTCGTGCTCGATGAGGTCCGTGTCCGCCTGCCGCACGGCCACGTGCGCCGCAGAGGTGGACAGCGCGGAGGCCGCGAGCTGGGCGTGGACCGTGGTGGTGCCGTTGCCGAATTCGGCAGTCCCGACGTCGGCGGCGTACGTCCCGTCCGGCAGGAGCCTGAGCTTCACATGGGCGAAGTGCCCCCGCGGCGGGACGGTGTCGATCATGGACAGCGCGGTACCCTCGCCGGTGACCCAATCCGGCCCCAGGTCGTCCAGCCCGGCTGCGCGGTACCGGTCACGGCCTCGTTCCAGGGCGTCCTGCACGAGCCGCGTGCACTGCTCCAGCCCGTAGCTGCCATAGTGGACGTCCTCTTCCGGCTCGGAGTGCGTGGAGAGCATGTCATCGCCCTCGCGGACCATGTTGCGGCGGCGGAATTCGAGCGGGTCCATGCCGATGCCTGCGGCCAGTTCGTCGATCCCGGATTCAATGGCGAAGATCATCTGGCTCAGGCCGTAGCCGCGGAAGGCTCCGGCGGGAACGGTGTTGGTGTACACCGCCTGGGCATCGACCTTCTTGTTCGCGCACTTGTACACGGCCAGGGATTCCCCGCAGCCGTGGAACATGACACCCGGGGCGTGGTTTCCGTAGGCTCCCGTGTTGGTGAGCACGTCCAGCTGCAGTGCCGTGAGCCGGCCGTCGTTCGCTGCGCCGGCCTTGAGCCGGATGGTGAACGGGTGCCGGGTGGTGCTGGCCGTGAACTGCTCGGTCCTGGTGAACTCGAGCTGCACCGGCCGTTTCAGGTTCAGGGCCGCGAGCGCCACGATGTCCTCTGTGAGCACCTCCTGCTTGCCGCCGAACCCGCCGCCCACACGGCCTGCCACCACATGGACCTGCTCCTCCGGCAGCGAAAAGAGGCGGCAGAGCGTGCGCCGCACCAGGAACGGTACCTGGCTCGACGTGCGGATGTGCAGCCGCCCGTCCTCGTCCACGGAGGCGATGGAGGAGTGTGTTTCAAGGGCCACGTGCTGCACACGCTGCGTCCGGTAGGTCTGCTCGTGGATGACGTCGGCCTCCGCGAATCCGGCCTTCACGCTGCCGAGTTCCGAGTGCAGTTCGGCCACCACGTTCTCCTTGGGCCGGCTGATCCTTGCCGCGGCGCCGTCCTTGTCACCGTGGATCGCCGGCGCTCCGGGCAGGATGGCGTCCTGGGGCGTGAACACTGCGGGCAGTTCCTGGTACCTCACGTCCAGCGCTCGGACGCCCGCTTCCGCCGCCGCCACCGATTCGGCCACGACGGCGGCAACCCGCTGCCCGCGGAACCGCACCACGTCGTCCAGCAGCCGGGTGTCATCGGGGTCATCCGTGTAAAGCTCGTGCTGGGCGCTGGAGAACAGCTGGGCCGGCGCATCCTCATGGGTGAAGACGGCCACCACGCCCGGAACCGCCAGGGCCGCGGCCTCGTCGATCGAGACCACCCGGGCATGCGCGTGCGGCGAGCGCAGCAGCTTCAGGTGCAGCAATCCCTGCAGTTCATCTGCCGGAACATCCAGCGTGTAGCGGGCCTGGCCGGTAACCACGGCGCGGCTGGCCGGGGCGGGCACATCGTCCCCGAGCTGCCCTGGCGTCGGCTCCGGCTGGCCTTTCCCGGCGACACCGGATCCCGGGCCCTGCGGGTCCGGATGCCCCTCGCGTCCGCAGATGGCGTCCCCGATGGCGCGGTAGCCCGTGCAGCGGCAAAGGTTGCCTTTGAGGTTCCGGGGCAGGTTCTCCTTCTGGGCTTCGTCGAAAGTCGCGGCGGTCATGATCATGCCGGCAGTGCAGAAGCCGCACTGGAAGCCCTGCCGGTCCAGGAACTGCTGCTGCATCGGATGCAGGGCGGTGTTCCCCGCGGTGCCGGCATTCCCGGCGCCTTCATTCACGGCGCTTTCATTCCCGGTGCCCGAGTTTCCCGCTGTGGCGGCCAGCCCCTCGATGGTGGTCACGGCATGGCCTTCGGCGCGCACTGCCGGATAGATGCAGCTGTGCACGGGCGTGCCGTCCACGTGCACCGTGCATGCTCCGCAGTCGCCGCCGTCGCAGCCCTTTTTGACGCCCAGGTTGCCCTGCTCGCGCAGGAAGGTGCGCAGGCACTGGCCCGGGCGCGGCGCCGTGCCGGCGGGTACTCCGTTGATGTCGATGGTCATGCTCAGGCGTCTTTCTTCGGGGCGGGCGGTGTGTGGGGGGCGTGCCGTTCCGGCGGCCAGAAGTCGCCGGAGACTGCCCCGGGCCGGGCGCCTTCCGGTGCGGCAAGTTCGCCGCGGATCTCCTCGGCAAGCCGGTACGTCATGTCCCGGCGCCACTCGGGGAGCCCGTGGATGTCGTCGTGGTACAGGGTGTCCGGGATGGCTTCGTCCAGCCCGTGGCTGAGTTCGGCGGCGTCCGGCACATGGCCGAACCGCAGCTGTACCGGCCGTTTCGTTGCGGCGGTGACCGTGAGCGTCAGCTGCCCGCCGTCGTCGAGCCTTCCAATTAGCAGCACCCCGGAACGGCCGAGGTTACTGAGTGAGAGGCGGCGGAACGCCACGCGTGCGGACAGTGCAGCGGCGGGGAGCCGGATGCTGCGGAGCAGCTCCCCGGGTGCCAGCGCGTTCTGCCCGTCCCCCGTCACCAGGTCCGTCACGGACAGTTCCCTGCTTGAGCCGCCCGGGCCGAGGATGCTGGCTGTGCCGTCGAGGGCGGCGCAGAGCGAGATCATGGGCCCTGCCGGCAGGGAAGTGCAGAGGTTGCCGCCCACCGTGGACATGTTCCACACCTTGAAGGAGGCCACAAAGGAATCGCAGCAGGGGCGGATGAGATCAAGGCCGGGCCACGCACCGGCTCTGCCGGCTCTCTGCGCCGAGTCCGGAAGGGCATACAGCTCCGCGACTGTGCACGTGGCAGCCAATTCGATGCCGTTTTCCGTCAGCGTGATGGCCGGCCAGTCCGCCGAGCCAAGGTCCAGCAGCCGCCGGAGCGGCTCGGCGCCGAACGCGTAGCTGCCGTAGGAGAACAGCACGGTGCCGCCCGCGAGCCAGGCGTCGCCGGCGCGCCATTCGGCGGGGTCCGTCGTGGGGACCACGGCCTCGATCGTGTTCATGTCCATGGCGTGCCGTGTCCTTCTCTGGAGGTGCCCTCTGTGGAGGTGCCCTCCGTGCAGGTGCCTCCTGTGGGAATGTCTGCGCCGGGGTGGTGGATGGGGCCGGCGCCGTCCCGCAACGGGGCATACGTGGCGGCCCCGCCGCAGGCGGTGATGGTGCGGGCGGCTATCAGCTCGGCCGTGATCGAAACGGCCACCTCCGCCGGTGTGACGGCTCCCAGGTCGAGCCCGATGGGCGAATGGAGGCGGGCCAGGTGTTCCGGCGTTACGCCCGAGGCCAGAAGTTCGTCCACGCGCTGGCGGTGGCTGCGCCGCGAGCCCATCGCTCCGACGAAGGCCACGTCCAGTGCGAGCGCCTTTTCCAGCAGCGGAATGTCGAACTTGGGATCGTGGGTGAGCACGCAGATGGCCGTACGCGGGTCGATCCTTCCGGCGGCTGCCTCAGCCGCGAGGTACTGGTGGGGCCACTCCGCCACCACATCGTCCGCGGCCTCAAAACGGTCCTGGGAGGCAAAGGCAGGGCGCGCGTCCACGAGTGTCACGCGGTACCCGAGGAGCTTCGCCGCCGGCACCAGGGCCGCCCCGAAGTCGTTGGCGCCGACCACCAGCATGCGCGGCGGCGGCAGGCGGCTTTCCACCAAGAGCGTGACGGGCTCCGGCTGCAGGATGCCTGAGCCGTCCCGGCCGGGTATCGCCGTGAAGCAGCCTCCGGCGGGTGCCAGCCGGACCAGTCCGGTGCGTCCTGCCCGCAGCAAGGGGTCCAGTTGCGCTCCGGCCGCCCCCAATGCGCGGCCGGTGGCGCCGGCATCCCCTCCTTTTTTCGGCCCGCGTCCGTTTTTCGTGCCGCGGAGCGGGCCGTTAAGGCCGAGGAGTGCAGCCAGCGGGGCGGATTCGGTTGCCTTGAATGTGGACGGATCCGGAATGACGACGGCCCCGCTCCCATTGCGGTCCACCCGGCGGATGAGTGCCAACGGACTCTCCGGCGCCTGCTGCTGCAGCAGTTCGCCAAGGTGGGGTCCGCCGAGCGCGTCCAGGGGTTCGATGTGGACCTCAAGCTGGCCCCCGCAGGTAAGGCCGACCGCGAAAGCGTCCGCAGAACTGTAGCCGAACAGCTCAAGCCGCGTGCCGCCGTCGCGCATTGCATCCAGCGCGGCCTCAACGACTGCCCCCTCCACGCACCCGCCGGAGAGGCTGCCGAGGACCTCGCCTGACTCAGACACCATCATGGAGGTGCCCATGGGGCGTGGCACGGAGCCGCTGGCTCCCACCACGGTGGCAACTGCGCACCGTTGTCCCGAGGCGGCCGGCAACCACCCGGCGAGGGACGGCATCAGATCCAGCATGGCAGCACTCCCTTTTCCTGGGCTGCGGTATTTTCCATATTCTCGTTCCTATCAGTGGCCGGGGAAAGCATCACCGGCGGCGGGGCATCAGTTGGGTTGCGGCGGAATGGAAGGGTGTGAGGGTAGGTGGACCGGGACAGCCCCCATCTGCCTGTCCCGGTCCGGTCTATGCCGGCCCCTACGCGCCGAGCAGCGCGCTGACCGGCCCCCGGGCGAAGTAGACCAGGAATCCCGCGGTCACCACCCACATCAGCGGATGGATCTTCTTCGCCTTGCCGGAGGCCGCCCCGATTACCACCCAGGACACGAAGCCCACGCCGATGCCATTGGCGATCGAGTAGCTCAGCGGCATGGTGACGATGGTCAGGAAGGCGGGCAGCGCTACGGCGAACTTGGTGAACTTGATCTCGCGGATCTGCGCCATCATCATCGCGCCCACCACAACCAGCGCCGCGGCGGCCACTTCCAGCGGCACCACGCTGGTGAGCGGGGTGAGGAACATGGAGCCGAGGAACAGGACGCCGGTGACCACCGAGGCCAGCCCAGTGCGGGCGCCTTCCCCGATACCCGCCGCCGAGTCGATGTACACGGTGTTGGAGGATCCCGAGGTCGCACCTCCGGCCACTGCGCCGACGCCTTCCACGATGAAGGCCGACT
This sequence comes from Arthrobacter sp. GQ119, assembly GCF_059759125.1. Classification (NCBI taxonomy): domain Bacteria; kingdom Bacillati; phylum Actinomycetota; class Actinomycetes; order Micrococcales; family Micrococcaceae; genus Arthrobacter; species Arthrobacter sp. GQ119. Next base: position 8,683 of record NZ_JCAXEA010000032.1, read on the forward strand.
TGAGCCGCGGGAAGGTCCCGTCCTTGTGGGCTACGCCGGCACTCTTGGCAAGCCCCGTCATGGTGCCCATGGCGTCGAAAAAGTTGGTGAACACCAGGGTGAAGACGAGCATGGTGGCCGCGAGCGCACCGATCCTGCCAAACGCACCGAAGAGGTCGAACTGGCCAACCAGGCCCAGGTCCGGCGCCGAAACCAGCTGGCCTGAAAGGACCGGCGTGTTCAGGTGCCAGCCGCCGGGGTTGTCCTTGGTGGCCGGACCGATGTGGAACACGGCTTCGACGACGGCGGCCAGCACCGTGGTGGCCACGATGCCGATCAGCAGCCCGCCCTGCACCTTGCGGGCGACGAGGATGCCCATGGCGAGCAGGCCCACGATGAACACCAGGGTGGGCACGGAGGTAATGGAGCCGTTATCCCCCAGCTGGACCGGAGGCCCGCCCGCTGTGGAGCGGACAAAGCCGGAGTCCACGAAGCCGATGAAGGCGATGAACAGGCCGATGCCCACGGTGATCGCTGCCTTGAGCTCCTTCGGTACGGCCCGGAAGATCGCGGTCCGCGCGCCGGTGACGCCGAACAGCACAATCAGGACGCCGTTGATGACCACGAGCCCCATGGCCTCGGCCCAGGTGACCTCCTGGATGACGGCGACGGCGAGGAAGGAGTTGATGCCGAGTCCGGCGGCGAGCCCGAAGGGCAGGTTGGCGATCAGCCCGAAGAGGATGGTCATGACGCCGGCCGTGAGCCCCGTGACCGCGCCGACCTGTGCAGCGGACAGCCAGCCGCCGGCCACATCCGTTGGTGCGTTGTCTGCGCTGAAGCCGCCCAGGATCAGGGGGTTGAGGATGACGATGTACGCCATGGTGAAGAACGTGACCAGCCCGCCGCGCAGTTCGCGTGCCAGGGTTGAGCCGCGTTTGGTGATGTGAAAGAAGCGGTCCAGGAAGGCGTTCGGCGCCGGGGGCCGGTTCCTGGGATCCGTTCCGGACTGTGCGGGCTGCCGGCCCGGCTTGGGCGTGGCGTGCGTGGCCGTGGTCTCGGGGCCGTCGGGGGTCGTGTCCAGGATGGTCATTGGAACCACAGCCTCTAGTAGTCGATCCTGGAATCGAGCGTGTTCCACGTGGTGAACGGCTCGAGAATGGCCGGGGAGGTGCCTTCGAGCCCCAGCTTGGCGACCGGCATGAGGGCGTCCCGGTCTGCGTTGTCGAAGTACTCGTAGAAAACGGCGTCATCGAAGCCGACGGAGGCAGCATCCTGACGGTCCGCTCCGAAAATCACGCGGTCGATGCGTGCCCACAAAGCCGAGGACAGGCACATGGGGCAGGGCTCGCAGCTGCTGTAGAGGGTGGCTCCGCGAAGGTCGAAGGTGCCCAACTCACTGCAGGCCCGGCGGATCGCCGTGACCTCGGCGTGGGCGGTGGGATCGTTGGTGGCGGTGACGCGGTTGACGCCGTCGAACGCCTGGCCGTCGGCGGTGACAATGACCGCGCCGAACGGCCCTCCGCTGTTGAGGACGTTCGCGGTTGCAAGCTCGATGGACCTGGCCAGGAATTGTTCGGCCGTGACGGTGGTACTCATGATGCGCTCCCTTGGAGTGGAAGCCGGTACCCCGTGGCGGGATCAAATACCAGTTGCGACGGATACCAGGCTTCAGCATGTGCTTTGAAGGTTTAGTTGCGCCTGGTAGATAGCTTCCCGGTCTCCGGGTGCCCGCCTTTGGCAACATCGAGATTAGCATCGGAGTGTGGCCTGCGCCATAGTTTTTGAAAAGTTAATTTCGTGATGTGAAATCTGGGTTTCCGAATCGTCACCCTGGGCTCTGGCAATTCGTGGTCACAATCAGGTGCGTTGACGTACCCGATTGCCGACCCTACGCTGGCCCTACCGCCGCACCGCCGGCGGACCCCTGGATCAGCAGACAGGGCACCACTGAGCTGGCATTTCATTCGGCACGCTCAGACAGGAACCCACCATGGCCCAAGCAGCATCGCACCCCGTTACACCCACGGACGCCGGATCCCGGCTCTGGATCCGCAATCCGCTCGCCGCCTTCTCCGCCAACACCCTTGACGCCTCGGGCGGCGTGGTGGTCTGCGGAGGCAGGATCACCGAGGTGCTTGGCGCAGGCGAATATCCGTCCGCGCCCTGCGATGAGATCTTCGACGCCGGCGGCCACGTGCTCCTGCCGGGCCTGATCAACACGCATCACCACTTTTATCAAACGCTGACCCGGGCGTGGGGGCCGGTAGCCAACGCCCCGCTGTTCCCGTGGCTGCAGAACCTCTACCCGGTCTGGGCGCGGCTCACGCCGCGGGATCTCGAACTCGCCGCCACGGTGGCCCTCGCCGAACTTCTACTCTCCGGCTGCACCACGGCGGCCGACCACCATTACCTGTTCCCGGCAGGCATGGAAGACGCCATCGACATCGAGGTCGGGGTGGTCCGCCGGCTGGGAATGCGGGCAACCCTCACCCGCGGCTCCATGAGCCTGGGAGAGAACGACGGCGGCCTGCCGCCGCAGTCGACGGTACAGGCGCCGGAAGTGATCCTGGCCGACAGCGAGCGCCTGATCGGGCAGTACCACGAACGTGGCGAGGGTGCCGTGATCCAGATAGCGCTGGCACCGTGCTCGCCGTTTTCGGTCACGAAGGAAATCATGGCCGAGAGCGCACTGATGGCCGAACGGCTGGATGTCCGGCTGCACACACACCTGGCCGAGACCCTGGACGAAGAGGAGTTCTGCCGGGAGATGTTCGGGCTGCGCACCGTGGACTACCTGGACAGCGTGGGCTGGCTGACCAAGCGGACATGGCTGGGGCACGGGATCCATTTCAACGATGCCGAGATCGCCCGGCTGGGGGCCGCAGGGACCGCCGTCGCGCATTGCCCGACCTCCAACATGCGGCTGGCGTCCGGCGTCGCGCGCGTCCTGGAACTTGAGGACGCGGGAGCCCCCGTGGGGCTGGGAGTGGACGGGTCGGCGTCGAACGATGCCTCCAACATGATCCTCGAGGCGCGGCAGGCGCTGTACCTGCAGCGGCTGCGCTACGGCGCGCAGGTCCCGGTGGAGCGGGCACTGGGCTGGGCCACACGCGGATCGGCGGCAGTACTGGGGCGGAGCGATCTCGGCCAGTTGGCTCCCGGGATGCAGGCTGATCTGGCGCTCTTCAGGCTGGATGACCTGCGGTTCTCCGGCAGTCACGATCCCGTCGCAGCCCTGCTGCTGTGCGCCGCGGACCGCGCTGACCGGGTGATGGTGGGCGGCCGGTGGCGGGTGGTGGACGGACAGATTCCCGGACTGGACCTCGGCCGGCTCATCGCAGAGCATTCAGCGGCGGCGCGGAGGCTGATCGCCGGCTGATTCTCCGCCGTTTCGATGGTTCCCTGCTCACACGCTGGCTCAAACCATCGAGTGTGCAGGGAACCATCGAAATGGTGTGGGCCTGCTGCTAGCGTGGCGGCATGAATCCGTCGAAGACGCCGGCCGAGATCCTCACCATTGACGGCACCGAGGTCCGCATCTCGAGTCCGGACAAGGTGGTGTTCCCAAAGCCCGGGCTGACAAAGCTCGACCTGGTGCGCTACTACCTGGCCGTCGCAGATGGCGCGCTGCGTGGCGCGGGTGGCCGGCCAATGGTGCTCAAGCGCTTCCCGAAGGGCATCGATTCTGAGCCGTTCTTTCAGAAGCGCGTGCCCGAAAACCACCCCGACTTTATCGACACGGCCACACTGCACTACGCGTCCGGGACGTCGGCGGAGGAAGCCGTGATCCGCGATGGCGCGGGCCTGGCATGGGTGGTGAATCTTGGCTGCCTCGATCTCAACCCGCATCCGGTGCGCGCCGAGGACCTCGAGCACCCAGACGAGCTCCGGGTCGACCTCGATCCAATGCCGGGGGTCGACTGGTCCCAGATCGTCGACGTCGCGTACGTCGCGCAGGAGGTCCTCGACGACGTCGGACTCGTGGGGTGGCCAAAGACGAGCGGGTCGCGGGGACTCCACATTCTCGTGCGCATCGCACCGCAGTGGTCATACCGCGACGTGCGGCTCGCTGCCGAGACCCTTGCCCGGGAAGTCGAAGACCGCGCTCCGGGCCTCGCCACCGCGCGGTGGTGGAAGGAGGAGCGTGGCGAGAGTGTGTTCGTTGACTTCAACCAGAATGCGAAGGACCGCACCGTGGCATCGGCGTACTCGGTCCGGCCCCTGCCCGATGCCCGGGTCTCGACGCCGCTCGCCTGGCACGAGGTCCGTTCCGCCCGGCCGGAACAGTTCACGGTGCGGACAGTGCCTGAGCGCTTCGCAGACGTGGGCGACCCTCATGCCGGCATCGACGACGCGGTCGGCACGCTCGACGGGCTTCTCGCCTTGGCTGCTGAGCTCGGTCCCGCCGACAAGCCGCCCCGCAGTGGTGACAGCTCCGGCCGCCGGCAGTCGGTGATGCCGCTCATCGAGGTGGCCCGCACCAAAACCAAACCCGAGGCGCTGGCCGCGCTCGACGAGTGGAAGTCCCGGCATGCGGACGTGGTCCCTGCCCTGCACCCCGCCGATGTGCTGGTCGACGGGATGCGCGGATCGAGCTCGCTCTGGTACAGGGTGCGGGTGAACCTGCAGCACGTCCCCGAAGCGGAGCGTCCGCCGCAGGAGGAGCTCATCGCTGATTACGACCCATGGGCGGGCAAAGAGTGGCCGGGCCGCCCAGGGGCCTGACCCCGACGGCGCGCACTCCGCGCACGGGTGGAACCTGAGGACACGGAATTGGTCCGGCGACGCGCAAATGGCCTGGCGACACCTGAATTCCGGTGTCGCCAGACCATTTGCGCGTCATGCAGCGGTTCGAGTGTCGCCAGCGCCCGGCTACGTCCGCGTGCTTACGGCCGCCTGCCGAAGACCGGAAGCCGATGGATCCAGCGGGAGATCGGGCCGGGCGCGTGTGCACGGTCCGCGGGAAGGTAAAAATCCGGATCCGATCCGCCACCACGGGGGAGGTAGAACTCCGGGACTGAAGGGGCGGCTGGCTTGGCCGACGCTGTGGCCTGGGCGGCCGGGTACTGGTCCTGCGGGGACATCTGATCCTCCTTTTCCTAAGATGCTTCCGAGCGAGCTATTCCGCATTTCGGAATAATTATTTTGCTATACGAAAAGCGTACGGCGCCGGCAGCCCACCGTCAAGAGGCCCTGCGGGCAGACGGTCACAATCACAAATTTCAGAAAGTGATGTACACCACCGGACTGGCTGGGCTACGCTTGTAAGCAATTCGTGGCCTAGGTCACGTAACCTGGGAGCAGCAGGCAGGGTCGTAATGAGCTGGCATCACTGGATGCCGGCTCTTTTTTGTTGGGTCGGCGCCATCGGAAACGCGCCTGAAACGCGCGCTTAATTTCAATGATGGAACCTCGGTTCCACCTCACGGAAGTTGGGAACAGACCAATGAGCAGCAAAATCATCCTCGGCCAGAACCAGTACGGCAAGGCTGAAGTCCGCGTCGTCAAAATCACCCGGGACACGGACCGCCACGAAATCGAAGACCTGAACGTCACCTCACAGCTCCGTGGCGACTTCGCCGCCGCCCACCTCGAGGGCGATAACAGCCACGTCGTGGCCACGGACACCCAGAAGAACACCATCTACGCCTTCGCCAAGGATGGCATCGGCTCTCCGGAGGCGTTCCTGCTGCGCCTTGGCGAGCACTTCACTTCAAGCTTCGGCTGGGTCACCGGCGGACGCTGGGAGGCCGAGTCCTACAGCTGGGACCGCATCCAGGCCCACGGCGCCGGGCACGACCACTCCTTCGTGCGCAACGGCCAGGAGGTGCGCACGGCCGTTCTCGTGAAGGACGGGACGGAAACCCACCTCATTTCCGGGCTCAAGGACCTGACTGTCCTGAAATCGACGCAGTCCGGCTTCGTGGGGTACCCGAAGGACAAATACACCACCCTGCCGGAGACCACCGACCGCATCCTCGCCACCGACGTCTCCGCACGCTGGCGGTTCAAAGCGGGCACGGACTTCAGCACCTTTGATTTCAACAAGAGCTATGAGGACATCAAGGGACTGCTGCTCGAAGGGTTCACCGAGAAGTACTCCCACGCCCTGCAGCAGACCCTGTTCGACATGGGGACCAAGGTCCTTGAGGCGCACAACGAGATCGATGAGATCAAGTTCTCGATGCCCAACAAGCACCACTTCCTGGTGGACCTTTCGCCGTTTGGCCTGGACAACCCCAACGAGGTCTTCTTCGCGGCCGACCGGCCCTACGGCCTGATCGAGGCCACGGTCCAGCGCGAAGACGCTGCCCCGGCGGAAATCGCCTGGTCCGGAATCGCCGGCTTCTGCTAAACGCGGTTACACATCCGCGCCGGGAGTCTCCATCCCCTCAGGGATGTCCCGGCGCGGGCACCCTGCCGGTGCAGACTCCGCACCGGCCCAGCACTTCAGAACACCCTGTTAGCCAGACATTGTTAGCCAGACGAAGGCGTCTGCCATGAACCAAGAAAGTCTGCCATGAACACCAAGAAAAAAGCCCGCACAGCGGCCGCCCGCCCCGAAGACCAGAGACTGTCCCTTGGGGCCACGTTTGCCTACGGGTTCCAGCACGTCCTCACCATGTACGGAGGCATCATTGCCCCGCCGCTGATCATTGGTGCGGCCGCCGGCATGTCATCACAGGACATCGGCCTGCTCATCGCCGCCTGCCTCTTCGTCGGCGGCCTGGCCACGATCCTTCAGACCGTCGGCATCCGGTTCTTCGGCTCCCAGCTCCCGCTGGTCCAGGGCGTCTCCTTCGCGGGCGTCTCCACCATGGTTGCAATCGTCCACGGCGGCGGCGGGATCCAGGCGGTCTTTGGCTCGGTGATTGCGGCGTCGCTGATCGGCCTGCTGATCACGCCGCTGTTTTCCAAGATCATCCGGTTCTTCCCGCCGGTGGTCACCGGTACGGTCATCACTACCATCGGCCTGACCCTGATGCCGGTGGCGGCCAACTGGGCCATGGGCGGCAACAGCAAGGCACCCAATTACGGCAGCATGGCCAACATCGGCCTGGCCGCCGCCACCATGGCAATCGTCCTCCTGCTCAGCAAAGTGGGCAGCGCAGCGATCTCCCGCCTCTCCATCCTGCTGGCCATGGTCCTGGGCACGGTCATCGCCTTCATCTTCGGCATGGCTGACTTCTCCAAGGTGGGCCAGGGCGAAATCGTCGCCTTCCCCACCCCGTTCGCCTTTGGTCCGCCCACGTTCGAGGCCGCCGCCATCATCTCCATGCTGATCGTCATCCTCGTGACCCTCACCGAAACGTCAGCGGACATCATTGCCGTGGGCGAGATCGTGGGCACCAAGGTGGACTCCAAGCGCATCGGGGACGGCCTGCGGGCGGACATGCTCTCCAGCGCCGTCTCCCCGCTGTTCAACTCCTTCACCCAAAGCGCCTTCGCCCAGAACGTGGGCCTGGTGGCCATCACCGGCGTCAAGAGCCGCTTCGTGGTGAGCGCCGGCGGCCTCATCCTGGTCATCCTGGGCCTGCTGCCGGTGCTTGGCCGTGTCGTTGCAGCGGTGCCGACCCCCGTCCTGGGCGGTGCCGGCGTCGTACTCTTTGGAACCGTTGCCGCCAGCGGCATCCGGACCCTGGCCAAAGTGGAGTACAAGAACAACATGAACCTGATCATCGTGGCGGCCTCCATCGGGTTCGGCATGATCCCGATTGCCGCCCCGGCGTTCTACGACCAGTTCCCGTCCTGGTTCGGCACCATCTTCCACTCGGGCATCAGCTCGGCCGCTGTCATGGCCATCCTGCTGAACCTGCTCTTCAACCACCTCAAGGCAGGCAACTCGGAGAACCAGTCGGTCTTTGTTGCCGGCACCGGGCGCGTGGTCCGGGAGGAGGACCTGCAGTGCCTGGCCGACGGCGACCGCTTCGAGGGCGGCAAGCTGATTGACTGCGACGGCAAGGAAGTCCCCATCCAGGCTTCCTCCGCGTCCGAGCACTGACCCACCAAAGCGCGAACTAGCAGGTAATGCCCCCAAATCCGAGATTTGGGGGCATTACGTGCTTGTTCGCGCTCAAGGAGCAGGTCAGTTTTGGTTGAACTCGTCCGAGATCGCCTGGGCCGCTTCGCGGAGCAGCGGCACGGCGCGATCGGCGAAGGACTTGTCCACCCGCGACACCGGCCCGGACACGGAAATGGCCGTTGGGGTGGGCGCGTTCGGCACTGCCATGGCGAAGCAGCGGACACCGAGTTCCTGCTCCTCCTCATCGATGGAGTACCCGCGCTCGCGGATGAGCTTCAGGTCCGCCAGCAGGGCGTCGATGTCACCAATGCTCTTGGGCGTGGGCGTGGGCATGCCGGTCCGGGACACAATCCCGCGGACGGCCTCGTCGTCAAGCTGCGCGAGGATGGCCTTGCCCACGCCGGTGTCGTGGGTATGAGCGCGGCGGCCCACCTCGGTGAACATGCGCATGGAATGCAGCGACGGGACCTGGGCCACGTAGATGACCATGTCCGAATCGAGCACGGCCATGTTGGATGTCTCGCCGAGCCGGTCCACGAGGGACTTGAGCTGCGGCCGCGCCAGGGCGCCGAGCTGCTTGTTGGCGCCCTCGCCGAGGCGGATCAGCCGCGGCCCCAGGGCGTAGCGGCGGTTCGGCAGCTGCCGGATGTAGCCGAGCGTGACGAGGGTGCGCAGGAGGCGGTGGATCGTGGGCAACGGCAGGTCTGTGGAGGACGAGAGCTCGCTGAGCGTGACGTCTCCCCCGGCATCCGTGATGAGTTCCAAAAGTTCGAAGACGCGCTCAACGGACTGCACGCCTCCCGCGGCTTTCTCGGCCATTCCGTGGTCTCCTGCAGGTGTAGATTGCGACAACTCTTATCCGCATTGTGAAAAGAACTGCTTAGAAATCCCAACATACAGTACGGCCGGGTCCGCGTCGATGCAGGCAACCGATGCACGGAATAGAGGAGGCAGGGGCTTGTGTTTCCATAAAGTAGATAATAATATCCATAATACGAAAACATTTAGCGGCGACAGCCAAGCCCAGCGATGGGCCCAACCAGGAGGACACTCAATGGCGAATCCGAGCCCCGGAAATTCGATCACCCTGCGCGTCGAGGCGCCGTCCAGCTTCACCGCCACCAGCGAACTCGCCGCAGCCGTGGGCGCCGCCGGAGCGGCCATCACGGCCCTGGACGTCACCGAGTCCCACCACGAGACCCTGGTTGTGGACGTCACCTGCAACACCACCGACGACGACCACGCCAACCGGGTCAAGGACGCCCTTAACGCCCTCGACGGCGTCACGGTCCGGAACGTCTCGGACCGCACCTTCCTGATGCACCTGGGCGGCAAGCTCGAAGTGGTCCCCAAGGTGGCCCTGCGCAACCGCGACGACCTTTCCCGCGCCTACACCCCCGGCGTCGCCCGCGTCTGCCTCGCCATTGCGGAAAACCCCGACGCCGCCCGGAACCTCACCGTCAAGCGGAACACGATCGCCGTGGTCACCGACGGTTCGGCCGTTCTTGGCCTGGGCAACATCGGCCCGGCCGCCGCGCTTCCCGTGATGGAAGGCAAGGCTGCCCTGTTCAAGCAGTTCGCCAACGTCGACGCCTGGCCCGTCTGCCTGGACACCCAGGACACCGAAGAGATCATCAGGATCGTCAAGGCCCTCGCCCCGGTCTACGGCGGCGTCAACCTCGAGGACATCGCGGCCCCCCGCTGCTTCGAGATCGAAAACCGGCTCCGCGACGAACTCGACATCCCGGTCTTCCACGACGACCAGCACGGCACCGCCATCGTCACGCTCGCCGCCCTCGCCAATGCGCTGCGCGTCGTCGGAAAGAAGCTCCACGAGGTGCGGATCGTCGTCTCCGGCGTCGGCGCCGCCGGCTCGGCGATCATCCAGCTGCTCAAGGCCCAGGGCGCGAGGCACATCGTGGCCGCCGGCCGCTCCGGTGCCATCCACTCCGGCGAGCAGTACAACGACGAGCACCGCAGCTGGATCGCCGCCAATACCAACGAGGAGGGATTCTCCGGCACCCTGCACGAGGCCCTCCGCGGCGCCGATGTGTTTATCGGCGTCAGCGCACCGCACGTGATCGGCGAGGAGCAGGTCGCCTCGATGGCCAAGGATGCGATTGTCTTCGCCATGGCCAACCCGACGCCGGAAATCGACCCCGCCGTCGCCTCCCGCCATGCAGCCGTCGTGGCCACCGGGCGCAGCGACTTCCCCAACCAGATCAACAACGTGCTGGCCTTCCCCGGCTTCTTCCGCGGGCTGCTGGACGCCGGCGCCTCCGACATCACCCCCGAGATGCTGGTGGCCGCCGCGGATGCCATCGCCAACCGCGTTGCCGACGATGAGCTCAACGCCAGCTACATCATCCCCAGCGTGTTCGACCCCCACGTGGCCGGAGACGTCGCGGCCGCCGTGGCCGCCGCGGCCCACGCAGCAGCCGGTGTCCACACCTCACCGGCGGCAATGGAGGACACAATGGAAGCAGCAGCACCTGCTGCCGCACCCACAGCAGCCTTCGCCGACGCCTGATTAGCAGCCCTGGAAAGGACCAACAATGGCTATCACAGTCACAGACCCCCGGCCGATCGAGCGGGCCGAGGAGATTCTCACCCCGAAGGCCCTGGCGTTCGTCGAAGAGCTCCACAAGCGCTTCGCCGGCACCCGCGCCGACCTCCTCGAGGCCCGGGCCGCCAAGCGCGAGCACGTGGCCCGGACCGGCAGCCTCGATTTCCTGCCGGACACCCAGGACGTGCGCGACGGCGACTGGAAGGTTGCGCCGGCACCGGCCGCCTTGCGGGACCGCCGGGTCGAGATGACCGGCCCCGCCTCGCCCGCCAAAATGGCCATCAACGCGCTGAACTCCGGTGCCAAGGTGTGGCTTGCCGACCTCGAGGACGCCAGCACCCCCACGTGGGCCAACGTCATCGACGCCATCCTGAACCTGCGTGATGCCGCCACCGGGACCCTGAGCTACACCTCCCCGGAAGGCAAGGAATACCGGCTCCGCACAGATGCCCCGCTCGCCGTCGTCGTGGCCCGCCCCCGCGGGTGGCACATGGAGGAACGGCACCTGCTGATCGACGGCGAACCCGCCGTGGGCGCCCTCGTGGACTTCGGCCTGCACTTCTTCCACATCGCCAAGCAGCTGGTGCTCAACGGCCACGGCCCGTACTACTACCTGCCCAAGATGGAGAGCCACCTCGAGGCCCGCCTGTGGAACGACGTGTTCGTCTTCGCGCAGGACTTCCTCGGCCTCAACCAGGGCACCATCCGCGCCACCGTGCTGATCGAGACCATCCCGGCGGCGTTCGAAATGGACGAGATCCTCTACGAACTCCGCGACCACGCCTCCGGGCTGAACGCCGGCCGCTGGGACTACCTGTTCAGCATCATCAAGTACTTCCGCGACGCCGGTGCCAGCTTCGTGCTGCCGGACCGCGCCACCGTGGCCATGACGGCGCCGTTCATGCGCGCCTACACGGAGCTGCTGGTCAAGACCTGCCACCACCGCGGCGCCTTCGCGATGGGCGGCATGGCCGCGGTCATCCCCAACCGCCGCGAACCCGAAGTCACAGCCCAGGCCTTCGAGAAGGTCCGCGCGGACAAGACCCGCGAGGCGAACGACGGCTTCGACGGCTCCTGGGTGGCCCACCCGGACCTCGTTCCCGTCTGCCGTGAAGTGTTTGACGCCGTTCTCGGCGAGCGCCCGAACCAGCTGGATAAGCAGCGCCCGGAGGTCTCCGTCACCGCCGGCCAGCTGCTGGACATCGCCTCGGCCGACGGCCAGGTCACGGAGGCCGGGCTGCGCCTGAACCTCTACGTCGCCGTCGCCTACACGGCAGTGTGGATTTCAGGCAACGGTGCGGTGGCCATCCACAACCTCATGGAGGACGCCGCGACGGCGGAGATCTCCCGCTCGCAGGTGTGGCAGCAGATCCGCAACAAGGTGGTCCTGGCCGACACCGGCAACACGGTCACGCGCGAGCTGGTCACGAAGATCCTGGCCGAGGAGACCGAGAAGCTGCGCGGCGAAGTGGGCGAGGAAGCCTTCGAACGCTACTACCGGCCCGCCAGCAGCCTGATCGCGGACATCTGCCTTTCCGAGGATTACACGGACTTCCTCACCACGCCGGCCTACGAACTGGTGGGCTGAGGCATGGCGGTACCCGAACCATCACTCGGCGCGGCCGATCTCGCCCGGATCGACTCCCAGCTGGCGGCCACCGACCGGTTGCTGGAGCAGAACTACCCGGGCGACGACGGCTCCCGCCAGCCGGTTCACACGGTGTACGTCCCCGCGGACCGGTTCACGCCGTCGTTCGCTGCCGACTGGGGCGCCCAGGCGCTGGCGACGGCGGCCGCCCACGGCGGCCTCGCGCACCTGGGCGCGCTGCTCGGCCAGGACGCGGAGCTCGCTGAGGCCGTGGCGCCGCGGGCGGAGGCCAAACTCGGCAGCGAACCGATCGAGGATCTCCGCCTCGACTTCGAGGACGGTTTTGGGGACAGGGGCGACGACGCCGAGGACGCCGCCGCTGTTGCCGCGGCTTCCGCTGTGGCCGCCGCAGTTGCGGCGGGGTCGGCGCCGCCCTTCATCGGGATCCGTTTCAAATGCTTCGAGGCACCCACCCGCGCCCGCGGCCTGCGCACACTGGACCTCTTCGTGTCCGGCCTGGCTGCGGCGGGCGAGCTGCCCGAGGGGCTGGTCCTCACCCTGCCCAAGGTCACCACCGTGGCCCAGGTCCAGGCGATGGACTATGCGGTCTCCCGGCTGGAGGAAGTCCACTCGCTCCCCGCCGGCCGGCTCCGGTTCGAGGTGCAGGTGGAGACGCCCCAGCTCATCCTCGGCCCGGACGGCACCGCGCCCGTCGCCCAGCTTCCCTCCGCTGTTCCCGGCCGGATCAGCGGGCTGCACTACGGCACATACGACTATTCGGCATCGCTGCAGATTTCGGCCGAGTACCAGTCCATGGAGCACCCGGTGGCGGATTTCGCCAAGGAGGTCATGCAGCTGGCCGTGGCAGGGACCGGTATCCGGCTCTCGGACGGCTCCACCAACATCATTCCCGTTGGCGACAACGTGGAAAACGCCTGGCAGCTGCACGGCCGGCTGGTGCGGCGGTCCCTCGAGCGCGGCTACTACCAGGGCTGGGACCTGCACCCGGCCCAGCTGCCCAGCCGGTTCGCGGCCACCTACGCGTTCTACCGCCAGGGGCTTCCGGCCGCAGCGGCACGCCTCCGCAACTACGTCGAGCAGACCGAGGGCGGGGTCATGGATGAGCCCGCCACGGCCCGGGCACTGGCGGCGTTCGTGCTGCGCGGCGTCCAATGCGGAGCGGCAGGTGCCGAAGAAGTACTGGCGCTTGCCGGCGTCGGACTGCCCCAGCTTACTGGCCTGGCCCACCCGCGGCTCGCCGCACATACCTCCCCCCTCTCGTCTACACCGCAAGGAGCACACTCATGAGCAACTACTTCTTCCCCGAGGGCGGCCTGCCGCCGCAGACCCAGCTCCTGACCGACCGGGCCGTGGTCAAGGAGGCCTACACCGTCATTCCCAAGGGCGTGCTGCGGGACATCGTCACCTCCAACCTCCCCGGCTGGACCAACACCCGCGCCTGGATCATCGCCCGGCCCATCGCCGGCTTCGCCACCACGTTCTCCCAGCTCATCGTTGAGGTGGCTCCCGGCGGCGGATCCCAGAAGCCCGAGGCGGAGGCCGGCGTCGAAGGCGTCATCTTCCTCACCAAGGGCAAGCTGGACCTGAGCCTCGACGGCGAAATCCACCACCTTGAGGAGGGCGGCTACGCCTACCTCGCGGCCGGCGCCGACTGGTCCGTCAGCAACTCCTCCGACGGAATCGCCAGCTTCCAGTGGGTCCGCAAGGCCTACGAACCGCTGGAAGGCTTCACGGCCAAGTCCTTCGTGACCCGCGACCAGGACGTCGAGCCGCGGCCCATGCCCGGCACCGACGGCGCCTGGGCCACCACCCGTTTCGTGGACCCGGACGATCTCGCACACGACATGCACGTGAACATCGTGACGTTCAAGCCGGGTGCGTCCATTCCGTTCGCGGAAACCCACGTGATGGAGCACGGGCTCTTCGTCCTCGAGGGCAAAGCGGTCTACCGCCTGAACGACGACTGGGTGGAGGTGGAAGCCGGGGACTTCATGTGGCTGCGCGCCTTCTGCCCGCAGGCCTGCTACGCCGGCGGCCCCGGGAACTTCCGCTACCTGCTCTACAAGGACGTCAACCGCCAGATCCGCCTGACCTAGCCGGTCGCCCCCTGTCCCGCCGGGATCTTGAGCCTTTCCGGCGACGCCGGCAGCGGCATCCGGCCCTTGACCTCCTCAAGGCGCGCGAGGAGCATGTGTGGTGCCGGCAGGCTGGCCTCCCTGTGGTGGGTCCAGCGCCGGCACTGCTGAAGGATCTGATGGCATGCCAGGGTTCAGGCTTCCGGTCTCCATCCTGCGGTGCGCTGCGGCCATGTCTGCGGCAGTGCTGGCCGCCTCCCTCGGCGGCTGCACTGCCGCGCCGGATCCTCCTGAGGAGCCATCAACTTCCGCCGGTGCTTTGCGGGACCTTGAACTGTTCGGCCGGACGATGATCGACGACGGGGCACCGGCCGTCCTGATGCACGTGAAGAACAAGGGCGAAGAATGGTCCCGCGCGATCGGCGTCAGGAGCCTCAAGACCAAGGAGCCGGCGCAGCTCACCGATCCCGTTCAAGTCGCCAGCGTGACGAAGTCCATGGTGGCCGTGACCGTCCTGAAGCTCGTGGAGGAGGGCCGGCTTCGCCTCGACGACGCTGTCAGTGATCACCTGCCGGACCTTGGCCGCACAGTGAATCCGCCATTTCCGGTCACCGTGCGCGATCTGCTCAGCCATTCGTCGGGAATGCCGGACTATGCGGCGGCCTTGATCCAGTCCAAGCCGTTGAAGGAAGTGATCAACACCAGGCTCAGCCTGGCCGAGCGGCTTGCATGGGCCGGGAGGACGACGTGGGAGAAACGGCTCGCCCAGGGATTCGATTATTCGGCATCGGACTACGTGGCGCTGGCGCTGCTGGTGGAGAGGCTCAGGCGGCAGCCGATCGGTGACGTCATCCATGAGCAGATCACCGGTCCGCTGGGGATGACCGGGACTTACATGATCGGCGCCAGGACCGTGCCGGAAGCCATGGCACACGGCTATCTGGTCATTGAGGACCAACGCGTGGATGTGACGTCCCCGGCAATTCTCATAGGGTCCCCGTCCGCGGGCATGATATCCACGGTGCAGGACATGAGCACGTTTTATTCAGCCCTCATGCAGGGGAAGCTCCTGAAGCCCGCCACGCTGAAGGAGATGCAGACGTCAAACACCGCCGGATTCTATGGTCTCGGCCTGTGGATCTGGAACGACACCTGCACCAACGGCTTCGCCTACGGCCATCAGGGAGACCTCCTGGGCTACGGCACCGTCTCGATGACCAGCGCGGACGGAACCAGGCAGGTGACCGTGGCCCTCACCTATCCGCCGGCGCCCTTCCTGGAGGGAAGCAACCCGCTGGTCCTGGAAATGATGGACGTCGCCGAACAGACACTGAACAGCATGTGCTGACCGCGCCCCTTGCATCACGAACACCCGCACGCAAGCATGAGAGCATGCTGACGATCGGAACAACTGTCCTCGGCGTCAACGACGTCGCCCGTGCCACCGCCTTCTGGTGTGATGCCCTCGGCTATGTCCCCCGGGAGGAGGGCGATGAAACCTGGGTGGTCCTGATACCGCAGAAGGGCGAAGGCGCCAGGCTCGCCCTCATGCTCAGCGAAACGCCCGTACAGCAACATCCGCGCATCCATCTGGACCTGTATGCCGACAACCAGGCGGGCGAGGTGGAGCGGCTCCTGGGACTGGGGGCCTCGCAGGTGGACTGGGACCTTTACCCGGAGGACCCCGATTTCATCGTCCTGGAAGACCCTGACGGGAACCGCTTCTGCGTCGTCGACGCCGCCGCCTGACAGCGCCTCCATATAGCCAGCCAAGGAATGGACAGACACCATGGAGTTTTCCCCGCGCACCGCCATTGTCACGGGCAGCGATTCCGGAATTGGCCGGGCCACGGCAGTGGCCCTCGCGAAAGCCGGACTCGACGTCGGCATTACCTGGCACTCTGACCAGGACGGCGCCGAAAAAACCGCGGACGAGGTCCGCGCCGCCGGCCGCAATGCGGTGGTCAGGCAACTGGACACCACTGACCTGCTGGGCTGCGCCGGCGTCATTGACGGGCTTGCCGGGGAACTCGGCGGCGTGGATGTGTTCGTCAACAATTCCGGAACCGGCGACGGTAGAAAATTCCTCGAGCTGAACTACGAGACCTGGTCGAACACCATGGACACCAACCTGAACGGCGCCTTCCTGTGCATCCAGGCGGCGGCCCGGCGGATGGTCGATGCCGGACGGGGCGGCCGCATCATCGCCGTCACCAGCGTCCACGAGACACAGCCGCGGGTGGGCTCCTCGGCCTATGATGCCTCCAAGCACGGCCTTGGCGGCCTCATCAAAACCATTGCCCTGGAGCTTGCGGAATTCGGCATCACCGCCAATTCCGTGGCTCCCGGCGAAATCGCCACTCCCATGACGGGCCAGACCGATGAGGACCCCGCCACCAAGGACCGGCCCGGTGTTCCGCTGGGACGGCCCGGCGATGCCCGGGAGGTTGCCGCCGTAATCGCGTTTCTGGCGTCACCGGCGTCGAGCTACGTGACGGGGGCATCATGGGCCGTCGACGGCGGAATGCTCCAGATGGGCCCGCAGGCAGGCTCCCACATAACGAGCCACGACTGGCGGGAGAACTAGTCCCCCGCCAGCCGCACTTCCGGACCCCTCTGCTAAAGCCCGGTCACATTGGGGTGCCCTAAGGCTGCAGGACGACCTTGATACAGCCGTCCTCTTTCTTCTGGAACTTCTCATACAGCGCGGGCGCCCCGGCCAGCCCCGCACGGTGGGTGACCAGATCCATGACGCCCAGCGGATCGGCGTCGTCCTCCACCAGCGGGAGCAGCTCATCCGTCCAGCGGCGGACGTTGCACTGACCCATCCGAAGCTGGATCTGCTTGTCGAACATGGTCAGCAGCGGCATGGGGCTGGCCATGCCTCCGTACACGCCGCTCAGGGACACGGTTCCGCCACGGCGGACGGCGTCGATGGCGGCGTGCAGGGCCGCGAGCCGGTCCACGCCGGCGGTTTCCATGGCCTTCTGCGCCAACTTGTCCGGCAGGAGACCCAATGCCTGGTGCGCGAACCCCGTCACGGGAGAACCGTGGGCTTCCATGCCGACGGCATCCACCACTGCATCCGGCCCGCGGCCGCCGGTCCGTTCCCGCAGCTCATCGCCGATGCCCTTGGAATAGTCCAAGACCTCGACGCCGTGCCGTGCAGCCATCTCCCGGCGCTCCGGCACGGGATCCACCCCGATGACCCGCAGGCCCAGGTGATTTCCGATCCTCGCCGAGAACTGTCCGACTGGCCCGAGCCCGAAAACAGCGAGGATGCCGCCGTCCGGAGCATCCGCGTACTTCACGGCCTGCCAGGCCGTGGGAAGAATGTCGGACAGAAACAGGTAGCGGTCATCCGGGAGCTCATGGCCGACCTTGACCGGGCCATAGTCCGCAAACGGGACCCGCAGGTATTCCGCCTGGCCGCCCGGAACGGAGCCATACATTTCGGAGTAGCCGAACAACGCGGCCCCTGAACCCTTTTCCTTCACCTGGGTCGTCTCACACTGTGACTGCAGACCCTGGCTGCACATGTAGCAGCGCCCGCACGCGATGTTGAACGGAACCACCACGCGGTCGCCCTTGGCGAGCGAGGTGACGGCGCCCCCCACCTCCTCCACGATGCCCATGGGCTCATGGCCCAGGACGTCCCCCTTGTGCATGTAGGGTCCCAGCACCTCATAGAGGTGGAGATCCGAACCGCAGATTGCAGTGGAGGTGATCCTGATGATGGCGTCCGTGGGCTCCTGAATCACGGGATCGGGAACTTCTTCCACGCTCACCGAGCGTTTGCCTTGCCAGGTCAGTGCCTTCATGGGTCCCTTCCTTCAGCCGCAAAACGAGTTCCTCCGACAGCAGGGCCCATCCGGCCCGCAGTAAAGGTCAGCATGCTTATTAGTTGTGCCGCACAGCCAAGGTAGCACTCCGGCGCCCGATGGCAAAAGGTAAGCCCCCTTCCCTTTCTCTTGTTTCAGCGACCGAAGGCTCCTAGCGTAGGAACTGTCCGCGCCCCCAAGGAAAGGCATCATGATGACGCTGTACCAGCCCGAACCCGTGGAGATTTCCACCCGGATGCGCCCCGGCGAGTGGACCGAGTCCAGCCTTGAGGAACTGGTCACCACATACCGCGCCAAGATCCTCGCAATGGGAGCCAGGGTCCCGGAGGTGACTACGCAAGTTACCAGGAACGACGACGGATCGGTTGCGGTGACGGTGTCGTGGAACAAGGGCGACTATGCCGATGAGCCGGCATCAGGAAGCCCCTCATCCGGGGAGGCCGCCGGATCAACCGCCTTATGAGGGGTGCCGGGCGAGAAGCTTCCCGATGGCACTGTCCCTGAGGCCATCCAGCAGTTCGCGGGGTCCGGAGTACACTTCGACGGCCCCCGCCTCCCGCAGCTCCGCCTCGCTCGTGCCGCCGCAGGTCACCCCGATGGTGGGGATGCCAAGCCGGGCCGCGGCGTAGACGTCCCACACGGCATCACCCACATAGACGGCGTCCGAGGCTTCGATCCCAACGGCACGCAGTGCTGCGACGAGTATGTCCGGCTCAGGCTTGCTCTCCTTTGCGTCCGCGGCGCTCGTCGCAGCATCGATGAAGGAATCGGCAGCAAGGCTCGCGCGGAGGGCCTTGAGGTCCTGTTCCCTGGCCGAGGACGCCAGCGCCACCGCCAACCCGCTTTCACAGCACTGCGCCAACAAATCCCGCGCACCCTCCAAGGGCCTCAGGGCCGGCCAGTAGGTGCCGAATATTCCCGAGTGGGCGGCGAGGACATCCTCATCGACGGACTTGTCACGCCCGTCCGGCAACAGGTGGTCCACCAGCCGCGCACCGCCCATCCCCACACAGCGGTGTATCCGCGCCATCGGCACATCAAAGCCGGACTGGCGGAACGCCTGCCACCAGGCGAGCGTATGCAGGTAGGCGGAGTCGACCAAGGTCCCGTCGACGTCGAACAGGACTCCCTTCCGGCGCGTGCCCGCGGCACGACGGTTCGGCACCCCGGCCCTCAACGTTCCGCCTCGGAGGATTCAGGAGACAGAAATGCCGACCGCTCCACTGCATCGCGGGAGTTGTCGCGGATCAGCCCCGTCCCGGCAATTTCACGGGCACGGGCAACGCCGGCCACGGCCGCCCGCTTCGTTGGGAAGGTGACCGACACTGCCATCAGCGCGCCAGCGCCGTCCAGCAGCCGGATCCGGTAACCGCCGTCAGGGGCATCCACCAGTTCGAAGTATCCAGGCATCCCAGCTCTCCTCCTCCTTCACCAGTCGGACAGGTGTTAGTAAGTATACTTACTGCCTCGGCGTATGAAGAGGCCTCCGGCAGGAAACGGTAGCTACAACGCAGTTCCTGCCCGCAGAGGCTTGTTGCTGCGCCGTGTCCGGTGCTGTTGCAGTTCCAGGGCGCTGGTCACCAGCGCGAAGTGGCTGAAGGCCTGAGGGGTGTTTCCCAGGTGCCGGCCACTCTGGACACCCCATTCCTCGCTGAGCAGGCCGACGTCGTTGCGGAGCGCCAGGAGGCGTTCAAACAGCTGGGTCGCCTGCCGGTGGCGGTCCGCGCCAAGGAGGGCTTCCACCAGCCAGAAGGAGCAGGCCAGGAAGACGCCCTCGCCACCGGGGAGGCCGTCATCGCTGACTTCGGGCCGGTACCGGAGCAGGAAACCGTCCTCTGTCAGCTCGCGCTGAATGGCGTCGATGGTGCCGATCACGCGCGGATCGTCGGGCGGCAGGAACCCCACGCGCGGGATGAGAAGCAGGCTGGCATCCAGTTCGGGGCGGCCATAGGACTGAGTGAAGGTGTTGCGGTCAGCGTCAAAGCCGTGGGTCATGACATCCTTCCGGATCGTATCCCGGAGCGCCTCCCAGCGGGCGGCGGGTCCGGGCAACCCCGATTCCCGTACGCCCTTGACCATCCGGTCCGCGGCAACCCAGGCCATGACCTTCGAGTGCGTGAAATGGCGCCTCGGCCCGCGCATTTCCCAGAGCCCGTTGTCCGGCCGGTTCCAGACACCTTCCAGGTACTCCATCAGCGCCACCTGGACGTCCCAGGCCTCGTCGGGATGCGTGAGCAGGGAATTACGGGTGAGCGACAGGCAGTCCAGCACCTCGCCCCAGACGTCCAGTTGCAGCTGTCCGGCCGCGCCGTTGCCGATCCGCACCGGTGATGAGTCCTCGTAGCCCGACAGCCACGGGAGCTCCATCTCGGGCAGCCGGCGCTCGCCGTGGATGCCGTACATGATTTGCAGGTCAGCGGGATCGCCCGCGACGGCCCGCAGCAGCCAGTCCCGCCACGCGGCGGCCTCGGCGGTATAGCCGACTGCAAGCAGCGATTGCAGCGTCAGGGTTGCGTCACGGAGCCAGCAGTAGCGGTAGTCCCAGTTCCGCGGTCCGCCCAACTGTTCCGGAAGGGACGTGGTCACGGCAGCCACGATGCCGCCGGTGGGGGCATAGGTGAGGGCCTTGAGTGTGATGAGTGAGCGCTCCACGGCGTCCTTGTATGGACCTGTCACCTTGCACTGCCCGGCCCAGTCCAGCCAAAACTTCTCCGTGGACTCCAGGACAACTTCGGCGTCCACCGACCGCGGCCGGCGGACATGGCTGGGCGCCCACGTCAGCACAAAGGGCACGCGGTCGCCTGCCTTCACTGTGAAGTCACTGACGGTGTGCATGTGTTCCCCACGGAGAGGCGCGCTGGTCGTCAGGTAGGCGGAATCCGGCCCGGCGATCGCGTGCAGCCCGCGGCTGTCGCGGCGCACCCAGGGCATGACGTGGCCATAGTCGAAACGCAGAGCCAGCTCGCCCCGCATCCTGACCTGGCCGTGAAGGCCAACGACAATCCGTACGATGTCCGCCACTTCGTCTCGGGGAGGCATGAAGTCGATAACCCGGACGGCCCCGTCGTCCGTCTCCCATTCCGTTTCCAGGATCAGGGTATGTTCACGGTAGCGCCGACTGGTGCACTCCCCCGCGCCCGCCGGAGCAAGCCTCCAGCGTCCGGACTCGGGCGTGTCCAGCAAGGCGTTAAAGCAGGCCGGCGAATCGAAGCGCGGCAGGCACAGCCAATCAATGGAACCTTCAGTGCTGATCAGGGCCGCGGTGTGCAGGTCACCCACCACCGCATAATCCTCGATGCGTACCATGCCCTTACAGTGCCACAGCTGGAACGTCCGCACGAGAGCACCCCGGGTGTAGCCTGAAGTGTGGGCGGTGCAACTGCCACGAATCACGACTTTGGACCTGTCCCACGGCCAGCCACACCGGTGGACAGGGCAGAACAGGAGGCTCCCTTGGATAGTCGTCTGAACGAGACTGACGTGACGGGATACGTCCAGGACCTCCTGCTGGACACCCAAGACGTCGAGGATTTCCTCAACGAACTGGCCCGTTACTCGGCCGAACAATTGTCGGGTCCCCACGGCCAGCTGTATTGCGGCATCACACTCCTGAGGAACCGCAGTGCCGGCACCGTGGCCAGCAGCAGCGAAGAGGCGCGGGCGGTTGACGAAATCCAGTACCAGTTCAAGGACGGGCCGTGCCTCCGGTCGTGCCGGGAAGGCATCATCGTCCACATTCCTGATTTTGAACTGGACACCACATTTCCCGAATACAACGAAACTGTCCTCAAAGCCGGCATCCGCTCCGTCCTGGCTGTGCCGTTCGACCTGCCCGGGGGCAACGCCAGGGCCGGCCTCAACGTTTATTCGGACAAGCCGAATGCCTTCGACGACGATGCCGTGGAGCGCGCCGTCAGCTACGTCCGCCAGGCCTCGAAAGGCCTGCGCCTCGCCATCCGGATAGCCCAGCACAGCGACGCGGCCTCGAACCTGAAAGCGGCGATGGAGTCACGCACCATCATCGATACCGCGGTGGGGATCATCATCGCGCAGAACCGCTGCAGCCAGGAGGAGGCCATCGGGCTGATCAAGTCCGCCTCCAGCAACCGCAACACGAAACTCCGCGAAGTGGCTGCCGCGATCGTGGAGTCGGCCGGCGGAGGACGACTGAGCACGCACTTCGAGTAAACGCATGTCCGTGCATATCGGCACCTCAGGCTGGAGTTACGACCACTGGGAGAACGTGCTCTACCCGCCGGGGCTTCCCGCACGCGACAGGCTGCAGCATTACGTGGCGAGATTCAGCACGGTGGAGCTGAACGCCAGTTTCTACCGCTGGCCGCGGGACACGTCCTTTGCGAGCTGGCGGCGGCGGCTCCCCGAAGGATTCGCCCTGTCCGTCAAGGCTCCGCGCGGCCTCACGCACGGCAAGAAACTCTACGGCCCGGAAGTCTGGATCGAGAGGATTTCCCGGTGCTGGCACGAACTTGGCGACAAGCGCGCCGTCCTGCTGGTCCAGCTCCCGCCGGACCTGGCGCGCGACGACGGCCGGCTGGAATACTTCCTCTCTGCCCTGCCCACGTGGATCCGGGTGAGCGTCGAGTTCCGCCATCCGAGTTGGGACCACCCGGACGTCTACCGCCTGCTGGAGCACCACGCCGCGGCCTACTGCGTGATGAGCGGGGCCAACCTGCCGTGCATCCTGAGGGCCACGGCTCCCTTCGTCTATGTCAGGCTGCACGGTCCGGACCACGAGCACCTGTACGGCGGCTCGTACTCCGACGAGGACCTGCGGTGGTGGGCGGACCGGATCCGTGAGTGGCGCGGCGCGGGCAAGGATGTATACGCCTATTTCAATAACGACGGCGGCGGCAACGCGGTGCGGAACGCGGACACTTTGCGGTGGCTGCTGGGGGACGGCTGACTGCCGCTGGAAGGGCGAAACCGCCCGGGTCAGGTAACAGAGACAGGTAACGGCCCGCGGGACCGGGGCCTGTGGCAGAGTGAAGACATGGACATGGCGTCACAGGAATCTTCTTTGTCCGGTACTCAGGTTTTCCGCCTGGCCCACCGGCTCTCCAACGCGATCAACACCGCCCGGCTGAAGCTTGCCCGGCGGTGGAAGTTCGAACCTAAAACCATCGCTTACCAGGGCTACGGTTCCACCGAGTGGGTCCGGATCCTGGGCAGGGTGGTGCTGGCCAGCAAGCCCGTCCCCGGCAGCCAGGCCGACCACGCGGCAAAAAACGGGACCCAGAACATCCGGGGATGGCGGGCCTTCACCAGCGTTCCCATCCCGGGCTCCGAGGTGGAAATTGAGGTCGGCGGCACCGTGACGAAAGTCAGGGCCGACAGGGGCGGGCTCATCGACATTGATGTCCAGGTCTCCCTTTCCCCGGGCTGGCACACGGCGGTGCTGCGGTCCGAAGGTACTGAACCGGCGGAGGCCAGCATTTTCGTCATCGGTCCGGAGACCACCTTCGGCATCGTCTCTGACATCGACGACACAGTCATGGTCACGGCTCTGCCAAGGCCCTTCCTTGCCCTGTGGAACACGTTCGTGCTGAGTGAGCGGGCAAGGATGGCCACTCCGGGTATGGCAGTGCTGCTGGACCGGCTGACGGTGGAACACCCCGATGCCCCGGTGATTTACCTGTCCACCGGGCCTTGGAACGCCGCCCCGACCCTTGGCAGGTTCCTCTCGCGCAACATGTATCCCTCCGGCGCGCTCGTACTCACGGACTGGGGACTCACCCAGGACCGGTGGTTCCGCAGCGGCCAAGACCACAAGCGCCAAAACCTGGAGCGCCTCGCCGCTGAATTCCCGAACATGCGCTGGCTGCTCATCGGGGACAACGGCCAGCATGACGAGCAGATCTACTCCGCGTTTACCCGGGAGCATTCGGACAGGGTGGCTGCAATCGCCATCCGGCAGCTCTCCGTCAGCGAGTCGGTTCTGGCCGGCGGGCATTCGGAAAACGGAGACCACAGTGCCTCCTCCGTGCCCTGGATCTACTCGCCCGACGGCGCCGGCATTGCACGGAAACTCAAAGAACTTGAACTGATCTGAACTGAACCGGAGGGTCAGCTGCCCAGCGGCGACGCCTCGCCGTCGGACACGCCGCGTTCCGCTCCCTCAGGGACAGCGCCCTCCGCCACAACTCCCTCCGGGACAACTCCCTCGGGAACGGCGCCTTCAGCGGCAGCGGCGACGGCGGCTCCTGCCGCGGCGACCAAGGTCCGTTCCTCCAGGAGTTCCTGGAACCAGTAGTAGGACGCCTTGGGTGTCCGCTCGAGCGTCTGGAAGTTCACGTGCACCAGGCCGAACGGCTGGTTGTAGCCACCGGACCACTCAAAATTGTCCAATAGGGACCACACGTAGTAACCGCGGAGATCCACCGCCTCGGCCTCACCGCCGGGGGCCGTGGCACGGAGCGCAGTGCCAAGGTGGTCCGACAGGTACCGCAGGCGGCGTTCGTCCGGAATGAAGCGGCGGTTCGTGGACTTGTCACGGACGATGATGTCCTCGAAGCTGGCCCCGCCCTCGGTGATGATGACCGGCGGAAGGTTCGGATACCGGGCGGCCATCTCCTTGAGGGCGACTGCCATATAGGCAGGCTTGACGGGCCACCCGTAGGCCGTGGTCTCGGTGTCCGGCCAGGGTTCGATGTGCAGCGGCGCGCCCGGTGTGGCAGTGCTGAGATCATCCCCGATGGCTTCCGCCATGGCCGCCGGCACAGGACTGTCACCCCCGCCGGCCGCCACTCTTGTGGGCATGTAATAGTTGAGCCCGTAGAAATCCAGTGGCTGCGAAATGATGGCCATGTCCTCGTCGGGATGCTCGAAGGACGAAAAGAACTTCCCGAGGCGGACGAGGTCGGGATACTTCCCGGCAAGGACGGGGTCCGCGTAGAGGCGGTTCTGGGCCACGTCCATGGCGCCGGCGCTCAGCCTGTCCAGTGGATTGGCGGAATTCGGCACCATCGGGGAGTACACATTCGACATGCCGATCTCCCCCGGCACTTTGGCCGTCCGCAGGGCCTGGACCGCCAGACCGTGGCCAAGCAGCTGGTGGTGGACCGAGGGCAGCCCGTTCGCGAAATCGGCCTTCCCGGGTGAGTGCAGGCCCAACGCATAACCGTTCGTGGTCACCGTGGCGGGTTCGTTGATGGTCACCCAGCGGGCCACGCGGTCCCCATAGGCTGCTGCGGCTATGGCGGCGAATTCTGCGAAGCGGTAGGCGGTGTCCCTGTTGAGCCATCCGCCCGCCTCGTCCAGCTGCAGCGGCGTGTCCCAGTGGTACAGGGTCACCATGGGAGATATGCCGTTGGCCAGGAGCTCGTCGAGCAGCCGGTCGTAGAAGTCCAGACCCGCCCTGTTCACGGGTCCGCTGCCTCCTGGCTGGATCCGGGGCCAGGAGAGCGAGAACCGGTACGAGTCGACGCCCAGCTCCTTCATGAGCGCCACGTCCTGCGGCATCCGGTGGTAGTGGTCGCACGCCACGGCCGGGCTGTGGCCGTCCACAATGGCGCCGGGTTTGGCGGCGAAGACGTCCCAGCCTGCCTTTCCCCGGCCGTCCACGTCAACGGCGCCCTCAATCTGGAATGCGGCGGTGGCTACTCCAAGGGTGAAGCCCGGCGGAATCTTCGCGGCCAACTCTTTGGCGGAGGCATGCATGGTCGGACCTCTGTGTTGTTCGAAATGGGCAGAAGAAGAGTTTGCCTGAAACTCTCAGGACAGCAGGCCCGCCCCTTGGATCACTGCCTGCGCCGCATCGCTGACGCTGAAGCTGGAAAACGAACCCCTTGGCGAAAACATGGCCCTCTCTTCCGTCGGCACTTGCGGTGCCTTCCAGAATGACACAGGCCGCGCGACCTGACGAGAGCAGGATGACACGGGCCACGCCGACCTAGTGCATCACCGCTGGGCCGAACAGGAAATCCTTCGCGTGGGCGACGGCCTTCTTGAATGCGTCGTTCCTCAGGGCCAGCAGATGCTCGGAAGTGTCCTCCCCCGGTTCCAGATAGCCGGTGAAGCCCGGGCGGAGCACCCAGATATCCCCTCCCGGCGGCAGGTAGAAGACCCCGAACGATCGGTGCTGGCGGTCATCATCTGTCCAGATGGGCACCACGGCGAGGGCCGCCCCGGTGGCCGGGTTGATCCACTGCGCGCGCGGAAGCGGCTCTTCATGTGCCTCCGGATCCAGGAAGGGCGCGGTGTTCTTGCCCCAGCGTTCTTCAAACCTTTCATGAAAGGCGGGGATCAGGTGGGAGTCGTATCGGCGCCAATCGCTCATCGTCTTCGCTTTCCTCCGGGGTCGAAACGGATGGTTGCCCAAGGCCCGCTTTCCCACCTGACGGGCGTTGCGCGCAGGGGTGGATCCCCATGGCGGATGTGCCGCACGGGAACCTCGCGGGAATGGTCTTTGGACTGGCCGTCCCTGGGACCGGCCGCAGCGGCCCTTGGTTCGTTCCTGATAATGTCGCGTTCATTCCTCAGAACCTCGCGGTCGTAGGCGAGGCGCTGTTTCGGGTCACGGAGCACCTCGAAGGCCTGCATGAGGAGCTGCAGATCAGCGGGTGCTGCGGTGGGATTGGCCAAGTCCGGGTGGTGCATTCTCAGAAGGGACCGGTAGGCGCGCGCTATTTCCCGCTGTGTCGCCGTCCGCGGCACATGCAGGGCCGCGTAGTGATCGGGAAAATTGCCCGGCATTGTCCCTCCCTGGTGAGTCCGCAGGAGCGCTGGCTCAGCGGCGGACCAGATGGCCCGTTCAGGACCAGATGGCCCGTTGAGGACCAGGAACGGCTTCCGGCCTGGTGCCGGCCGCATGGAGCCGGCACTTTGAAGCCGGAAGCCGCCCTGGCAGCATCAGGTGATTGCCTTGCCAAGCGACGCGATTACCTTGCCAAGCGCCGCCGGACTCAGGTTCCGATCTCGTGGAGTTCGCCCTTGCGCTCGATTTCAATCTTGCGGGGCTTGGCCTGTTCCGCCACGGGGATTCGAAGCGTCAGCACGCCGGCGTCGTAACTCGCCTTGATGTTCTCCGTGTCGAGAGTGTCTGCGAGGATCAGTTGGCGGCTGAAAACTCCGCGGGGCCGCTCGGCCACCACCAGCTCCACATTGGGCTGCGTGGGGTCCTGGCGTTCCGCCCTGACGGTAAGGACGTTCCGCTCCACGTTGAGGTCCACCTTCTCGGGCAGGACGCCCGGAAGATCGAAGGCCACTACAAACTCCCCGTCCTCCTGCCAGGCGTCCATCGGCATGGCGGCCGGGCGGGCCGCGGTTCCGAAGACCTGCTGAGTGAGCCGGTCCAGCTCACGGAACGGGTCGGTACGGATGAGCATCATTTCCCACTCCTTAAGCACATATGTAATGTCACGGTAACCCACGCTCATCTATGGTGGTGGATATAGATTTTTTATAGCACTGGTGTCAAACTGGTGCAAGAGGCAGTTCAAATTATTCTCAACCGAGGAAACACCGTGGCAGATCAAGACGAAGGCAGGGGCCTTTACGCAATTTCCGTGGTGGCCGATCTGCTCGGAACGGGGCAACAAAACATCCGGCTGTACGAGCGGCGCGGATTGCTGACGCCGGGGCGGACCTCCGGGGGAACGCGGCAGTACAGCGACTCAGACCTGGCGGTGCTCCGTCGGATCGGCGAGCTCCTGGATGAAGGGCTCAACCTGGCAGGAGTGGCGAAAGTGCTGGAACTCGAGGTGGACAACGCCAGGCTCCGCCGGCAGCTTGAACGCGCCCGTGCACGCAACGCCCGACAGCCGGAAGGCTAGTCCCTGCTGTGACGCCCGCGGCCTCACATCCGCCCGTCGGCCAACAGGAAGGATTCTTCCAGCAGTTCGGCGAGTTCGCCGCCGTCGAGCCGTGAAAGCCGGACCAGGACCAACTGTGGCGACCGCTCATGGTGCGGTGTCCAGAAATAGGTATCTGGATCGGTACCGGCCAATGCCTCACGTTCCCCGGTCTTGACCGTCAGCACGCCCTCGTCCCACATCCGGGCCATCAGTGATTTTGCGAACCAGGCGGGCTGGTTCCAGCTGCTGCGCTCAGTGACTCCGGGCAGGGCGAGGCAGATCCGGCGGACATCGTCTTCAGTGGCCATGCCCCACTCTGGCACCGGCCGGCGGCCGCCGCAATCGCGGCGCCTGGTGTAGCCGGCATCAGTCCGCCGGGGAATCAGCCTTGGACAATTCGCCGGTCACCGCTTCGCCGGGCACCCTGGCGGTCCGCCACGTGTCCACCGCAATTACGGTCCCGAGCACCACGAGGGACAGGGACACCGAGGCCAGGGCGTCGCTCACCCAGTGGTAGCCCAGGTAGAGCCTGCTGAGGGCGGCCAGGATCACGCCGATGACCGCGAAGATAAAACCGACGACGGTGACTGCCGGGCGCCGGTGGCGGGAAAAGACAAGGAAAGCGGTCACGAGCAGGAAGTCCGAGGCGCCGAGCACGTGCCCGGAGGGAAAGGAGAATGTATGGTCGGCACCGAACAGCATGAGATCGACGGGTGGACGGGCACGATCGACGGCATGCCCGATGAGCTGGGCGAGTACAACGCCCGTGACCATTGCTGCCGCGAGCAGGACAGGCCGCCAGGCGTGCTTGGCCAGGATTCCCCATACCAGGGTGACCACCAGCACAATGATCGGCAGGGCTACGGGACCGAAGACAACCGCCAGGATGATCATGCCAATTGTCAGCGCCTCCGAGCGCGTGGTGAGCAGCCACTTCCGTGCAGACTCATCGGCGGCGGCCAGACCGTCCTTCTGGAGCACATCCGTCAGCGTCAGGAAGAAGAC
Organism: Arthrobacter sp. GQ119; assembly: GCF_059759125.1. Taxonomy (NCBI): domain Bacteria; kingdom Bacillati; phylum Actinomycetota; class Actinomycetes; order Micrococcales; family Micrococcaceae; genus Arthrobacter; species Arthrobacter sp. GQ119. Next base: position 37,594 of record NZ_JCAXEA010000032.1, read on the forward strand.
GAGGGCACCCGCAGCGGCAAGAACAACGGCGGTGACATACAGCGCCTTGCGCGCTCCCGCATCCATGTAGCGTTCCTCGACCACGAACTTGTCATGAAATACCCGCCACCACCCCGCCTTGCCTGCTGATTCGTCTGCCACGTGGAATCCTGCCTGTGCGCCGATGGAAATGAAGCGATTTCTGTGTTGAAGATTATCTCCTGCCTGACCGGACATCGGGGCGTGCGTGTATGCCCTTACGAAGCCGGCCTGCCGCTGTTACCGTAGTTTTTCCAGCCCCACGAGGATCAGGAGACGACATGAGCACCGAAAACACTGACACCGGCGGCACCGTTCCGGGCTCGGAAAACGGCGTTGGGCTCGGCGCCGGCGAACCCAACACGTTTGAGCCGGAAGAGGGGACCGAGGCCAAGGACACTTCGGCGCGTGGAGAATCGTCGGTAGCCACGGCCGAGGACACTCCTGACGTGGAAGAAACCCCAGTGGAAACAACAGAGCCCAGCTGACTCCGCCGCCGCCCGGACGCGTCCGGGAGCCCTGTCCCGGAAGGCCTCCGCGGTGGATAATTGGACACACACTGGAGTGTGGCTACGGGGCTACGGAGGATTCCATGAGGATCGTCGGAACGCTAGTGATCATCTGGCTTATCATCGGCGTCTTCGCCGCATTCCAGCGAGGATATTTCGGCGGCTCGCCGGACTCGTGCACGGAGGCCGGCACCGTGGCAATCACCATCGCCGCGGGGCCGCTGAATTATATGGGGGTCAACCCCAAGATCGCCTGCGAGGTTCCGCAACCTTCCCAGTAGCCACTTTCACGTGCGCGCAGAAGCTCTCATCACCGCCAGCGTGGGTACCGGCCTCGTCCTCGCCCTGCCGGGTTCCGCCGAGGTGCGCAACGCCGTCGCACTTACCGGCGACGTCCACCGCAACCGGCCAGCCACACCAAAGAGGCAAAATCCCCGCACACTTTGGTAAACATGTGAGTTGACCCACAATAACGGGTGAGCTATTCTCATGATTGTTAGCGCTCACAAGCGCGACAATCGGCTCAAGGAATTGAGCAGCAGCTTCAAGGAAGTCAACGGGGCGGCACGGACGCCGCCCCGACCGCAAAGCCCACTGGTGTACGGGCCTCAGGATCGCGCAGCCGACCGGAGCCCAATGCCGGTCCCGTCGGAAGGCGCAGATGCCTCCCGGCTCAGCAGCAATTCGCGGCCCGAGTCAGCCGCGGAAGGAGAACATCGTGCGTTTCAAGAAACTCCTGGGAGCCTTCGCCGTGGTCCTGGCCGTGACGGTCGGGGCCACCGGCTGCGGCAGCCGGCCCGGCAACGCCGCCCCCGCGGCCAGCACCGATACTGCCGGCTCCCTCGTGGGCATTTCGATGCCCACACAGACGTCTGAGCGGTGGATTGCCGACGGAAGCAATGTCGAAAAGTCGCTGAAGGAACTCGGATACAAGACGGATCTGCAGTTCGCCAACGACGACATCCCCACGCAGGTGTCCCAGATTGAGAACATGCTCACCAAGGGCGCCAAGGCCCTGATCATCGCCGCGATCGACGGCACCACCTTGACCGATGTCCTGGCCAAGGCCAAGGAGCAGAACGTCAAGGTCATCGCCTACGACCGGCTGATCAACGGCACGCCCAACGTGGACTTCTACACGACCTTTGACAACTACACCGTAGGCGTCCAGCAGGCCACGTCCCTCCTGACGGGCCTGGGCCTTCTGGATGCCGGCGGAAAGAAGGTGGACGGCAAGGGCCCGTTCAACGTGGAACTGTTCGCCGGCAGCCCGGACGACAACAACGCGAACTTTTTCTGGACCGGAGCCATGGACACGCTGAAGCCGTTCATGGACGCCGGCACCCTGAAGGTGCCGAGCGGCCAGACCAAGTTCGAGCAGGCAGCCATCCTCCGCTGGCAGGCGCCGGTGGCGCAGAAGCGCATGGAGGACATCCTCACCTCCGCCTACAGTTCCGGCAAGAAGCTCGACGGCGTGCTGTCGCCTTACGATGGCCTGTCGATCGGCATCATCTCCGCGCTGACCAGCACCGGCGGCTACACCAAGGGCAGCCTTCCGACCGTGACGGGGCAGGATGCAGAGAAGGGCTCGGTGAAGTCCATAATCGCCGGGGAGCAGTACTCCACGATCTTCAAGGACACCCGCAAGCTCGGCGAGCAGGCCGTGAAGATGGTCGATGCGGTTCTGAAGGGCCAGCAGCCTGAAACCAATGACACCGAAACCTACAACAACAAGGTCAAGGTAGTCCCGGCCTACCTGCTTGAGTCCGTGATCATCACCAAGGACAACTACAAGCAGGAACTCATCGACTCCGGCTACTACACCGACGCCGACATCAAGTAGGCGCCGCGAAGGGGCGCGGCCCGGCATCCGGCCGGGCCGCGCCCTCCCCGGCCCTGCACCCGCAGGGTCCCGGCGCCCCACCAGCCAGCGGGAAAGCACCATGAACGTACCCATCCTTCAAATGCGGGGAATCACCAAAACCTTCCCCGGCGTCAAGGCCCTCCAGGACGTCACCCTGGACGTGAACCGCGGAGAGGTCCATGCGATCTGCGGCGAAAACGGAGCCGGCAAGTCCACCCTGATGAAAGTGCTCTCCGGCGTCTACGCCCACAACACCTTCGAGGGGGACATCCTCTTCGAGAACGAACCGTGCGAGTTCTCCAGCATCACCGACAGCGAGAAGCGCGGGATCGTGATCATCCATCAGGAGCTGGCCCTGAGCCCGTACCTGTCCATCGCGGAGAACATCTTCCTGGGCAACGAACTGGCCTCCCGCGGCTGGGTGAACTGGCGCCAGACCAACCTCGAGGCGGCCAAGCTGCTCGCCCGGGTGGGACTCAGCGAAAACCCGGTGACGCCGATCCAGCACATCAGCGTCGGCAAGCAGCAGCTGGTGGAGATTGCCAAGGCCCTCTCAAAGGAAGTCAAGCTGCTCATCCTGGACGAGCCGACGGCGGCCCTGAACGATGAGGACTCCGACCACCTCCTGGATCTCATCCTGCATTTGAAGGGCCAAGGCGTTACGAGCATCATCATCAGCCACAAGCTCAACGAAATCCGCAAGGTGGCGGACGCCGTCACCATCATCCGCGACGGCAAATCGATCGAGACCCTGCGCGTGGACCAGGGACAGATCACCCAGGAGCGGATCATCCGCGGCATGGTGGGCCGGGACCTCGACAGCCTGTACCCCGAACGCACCCCATCGATCGGCGAGGAAGTCCTCCGCATCGAAGACTGGACCGTCCAGCACCCGCAGGACCACACCCGCACCGTGGTCCACAACGCCAGCCTCAACGTCCGCAAGGGTGAAGTCGTGGGACTGGCCGGGCTCATGGGCGCCGGACGCACCGAACTGGCCATGAGCGTGTTCGGCCGGACCTACGGGCACGCCGTCTCAGGCAAGGTCTTCAAGTATGGCCGGGAGATCAACACCTCCACCGTGCCCGAAGCCATCCGCCACGGCATCGCCTACGCCACCGAAGACCGCAAGCACTACGGCCTGAACCTCATCGAGGACATCCAGCGGAACATCTCCATGGCCGCCCTCGGAAAGCTCGCCAAACGCGGCTGGGTGGACAAGAACGAAGAAACCACGGTGGCCAACCGCTACCGGAAGAGCATGAACATCAAGGCACCCTCGGTCGCGGCCATCACCGGAAAACTCTCCGGCGGCAACCAGCAAAAGGTGGTCCTGAGCAAATGGATGTTCTCGGACCCCGATGTGCTGATCCTCGACGAGCCCACCCGCGGCATCGATGTCGGCGCCAAGTTTGAGATCTACACGATCATCGCCGAACTGGCCGCCCAGGGGAAAGCCGTTATCGTGATCTCGTCCGAGCTCCCGGAGCTCCTGGGCATCTGCGACCGGATCTACACCCTGTCCGCAGGCCACGTCACCGGCGAGGTCCCCATCGCCGAGGCCTCCCAGGAAACACTCATGCAATACATGACCCAAGAGAAGGAATAACGGACATGTCCGCCCTACGAGAATCCCTCGGCTTCCTGGCAAGCCGCCTCCGCCAGGTCGGCATCTTCGTCGCCCTGATCCTCATTGTCATCCTGTTCCAGGTCCTCACCGACGGCATCCTGCTGCAGCCCCAGAACGTCACCAACCTCGTGGTCCAGAACAGCTACATCCTGATCCTGGCAATCGGCATGGTCATGGTGATCATCGCCGGGCACATCGACCTGTCCGTCGGTTCCATCGCGGGCTTCATCGGCGCCGTATCGGGTGTGATGATCGTCCACTGGGGATGGGCCTGGTGGATCGCGATCCCCGCGTGCCTGCTCGTCGGCGCACTCGTGGGGGCCTGGCAGGGCTACTGGATCGCCTACGTCGGCATACCCGCGTTCATCGTCACCCTCGCCGGGATGCTCATCTTCCGCGGGCTGACCCTCATCACCCTGAAGAACCAGCAGATCACGCCGTTCCCTGACGAGCTGCGCGCCCTGGGCGGCGGCTTCCTCCCCGACATTTCGGGCGGCACCTCCGTGCTCGAGTGGCTGACCGTGATTCTCGGCGTGGGAGGCACTGCAGCCATCCTCTTCCAGGCCATCAAGGAGCGCCGGGTCCGCCGCAGGTTCAACCTCGAAAACGAACCCATGGCCTGGTTCGCCATCAAGACAGCGTTCATCGCCTTGCTGATGCTCACCATCACGTTCCTGCTGGCAAGCTACCGCGGCACCCCGATCGTCCTCATCGTCCTCGCAGTCCTGGTCATCGCCTACTCCGCCCTGATGAGCAACAGCATCTTCGGCCGGCACACCTACGCCATCGGCGGGAACCTGCACGCAGCCGAACTCTCCGGCATCAAGACCAAGGCCGTGACGTTCCGGCTCTTCGTGAACATGGGCGTCCTCGCCGCGCTGGCCGGCCTGGTCTTCACGGCACGCCTGAACTCTGCCCAGCCCGCCGGCGGCACGGGCTTCGAACTGGACTCCATCGCCGCGGCCTTCATCGGCGGGGCAGCGGTCCAGGGCGGCATCGGCACCGTGGCAGGAGCCATGGTGGGCGGCCTGATCATGGGCGTCCTCAACAACGGCATGTCCATCCTCGGCCTCGGAACCGACTACCAGCAGCTCATCAAGGGCCTGGTGCTCCTGCTCGCAGTCGGCTTCGACATCTTCAACAAGAACCGCAGCGGCGGCAGCGGATCCACCATCGGCAAGCGGTTCAAGTGGAAAACGACGCCGCCCGCCGCCGTCGAGAAACCGCAGCCAGCAGCCAAAACACCCGTTACCGTGGCGTCCGTTCCCCACCCGATGAACGCCGAGAACCACTGATTTCACCGGAGGAAAGGCACCATGACTGACGTCACTGAACGCATCGATATTCAGGTCACGAGCCGGCCAGCCCTGGCCAGCAGCTCGACGACGCCGTGCGGGCCCTGCAGGAATTGGCCATGCAATCCGGGACACACGGGATCCTGATCACACGCCACGCACCCGACCGTTACACGGCTGCGCTTTCCGACCAGGTGCCGTTCGGAACGACGCGGGAACTCATCAGCTGAAGCTACCGCGTCCGGTGCACATCGTCAGTCTTCGGTGGGCGTGGTGCGGTTGGAGTGATAGTTGCGCCAGCTGTGCTCAGGCGCGAATCCGAGGAGCCGCCTGGCCTTGTCAATGGAGAGCATGGTCTCGTGCTCCCCCAGCTCCTTGGTCACCCGGACACCGGGAAACACTTCCGCGGCAAGGCTGGCGCTGGAGCGGCTCATCACCGTGTCCTCGTTGGCGATGATGAACGCCTCGAACCCGGGCTTGCCGTTCTCGAGGGCGCGCGCCACCGCCTGGGCACCATCGCGCCCGTCGATGTAGCCCCAGAGGTTCCACTTGCGCAGCGTGGCATCGGAATCGAAGGACGGGAAATCCTCGTAGTCCTCGGGGTCCATGACGTTGGAAAACCGCAGGCCGGTGATGCTGAGCTCGGGGTCCCACCTCGTCATTTCGATGGCCATCTGCTCCTCCAGGTGCTTCACCAGCGAGTAGGTGCTTTCCGGCCGTGCCGGATACTCCTCGTCCACCGGGATGTAGGGAGGGTCGACGTCGAACGGCAGTCCCAGCACCGTCTCACTGGAGGCGTAAACCACCTTTTTGATGCCGGCCCGGCGGGCCGCCTGGAACACGTTGTATGTGGAGAGCATGTTGTTTTCGAACGTGGCCGCATCCGGCACGATGCCGGGCGCAGGAATGGCACCAAGGTGGACGATCGCGTCAAAGCCCTGGTGCCGGTCATCCAGGCCAAGGATCACATCCAGGACCTGGCCATAGTTCCGCAGGTCCACGATGGCCAGGGCCGGACTTCTCTCACCCGTCCGGTCCAGGTTCAGTACGGCATGGCCGTCCGCCGTCAGCCTGCGGACAACGCTGCGCCCCAGTTTTCCGCTTCCGCCTGTCACAGCAATTCTCATGGTGGTCTCCTCGGGTTCGTTCTTCCCCAGCCTAGGCGGGAGGATGCGCCGGCGCAGTCATAATGCCCTGCGAACTGGTGTATATAATTTCTCGGTACGGTTTAGCAGAAGGCCGTTGGATAGTTGTTCGATCCGGCTCTTTGCTGCCGCTACCCGCTCCCCTTCCGTGGTATGCGCTGCGCCCGCCGGCTCGTCTTGACCTGAGCGAAACGGTACTGGGAATCGTGGCCAGCGAGTCGACCGCAAAATCTGAAACATCAGTCACGGAGCACCTGAATGAGATGGTGCTCGCGAGCTCGGATGTGGAGGCCTTCCTCCATGAGCTTGCCCGGGTCTCGGCCCGCAGCCTTTCCGAGCCCGGCGACGAAGTCCTGTGCGGAATCACACTGCTGCGGCACCGAAAAGCCGCCACGGTGGCAAGCAGCACGCCCGAGGCCCAGGCCATGGACGAGATCCAATACGACTTCGGCGACGGGCCCTGCATGACTGCCTCGCGCGAGCAGGTGACAGTCCATATCCCGGATCTTGAAGAGCACAGGCTATGGCCCCAGTACTCCCGCAAGGTGCTGGCCCAAGGCGTACGCTCCATCCTGGCCATCCCCTTCCAGCTTGAGGGCGAGACGCGCGCCGCCCTGAATCTCTACTCCCACCGCCCCGGCAGGTTCGAGGGACGCGTCCTGGACCTGGCCGAGGACTTTGTCACCCAGACATCCATGGCACTGCGCCTCGCCGTGCGGTTTGCCCACTACAGCGATGCGGCCGCAAATCTCAAGGCAACACTGGAGTCCCGGACGGTGATTGACGTCGCCGTCGGGGTCATCATGGCCCAGAACCGGTGCAGCCAGGAGGAGGCATTCCAGCTGCTGAAGGCCGCCTCCAGCACGCGGAACATCAAGCTCCACAGCGTGGCGACGGCGATCGTCGACTCACTCGGACAGGGGCCGGCAAAGACCCACTATGAGGGCTAGGCTCAGTACTCCCCACCCGGGGACCGCAGTCCGGGCAGGAACTCCTTCGGCAGCTCCGCAACCGGAATGATGACGAGGTCCTGCACCTTCCAGTCGAGCCCGGCGCAGGCTTTGCGTGTATCCTCCAAGGTTTCCAGGGACGGCGCGGCTCCCCCGGCAGGCACCACGAAGGACTCGATGTGGAACACGTGCCCCTCGTCGCGGATGCGTGAGGCGGCCTGGCTGACCCAGGGAAGCCCCTTCAGGTAGACGTCGATGCGCCGGTTGAGGGGGTCCGGCGCGGAGTCGTCCACGGTATGCGCCCGGGTGTCTATCAGCGCTCCCACGGCACCGCGAAGATTCTTCACTCCGTCCCGGAGAATGCTGACCGATATCAGCAGGGCAGCCGCGTAGTCTGCCCACCAAAGGCCGACGCCGATGCCGAAAACACCCACGGCTGCGGCGCCCGCGGTCATCCAGTCGGCCTTGTTCATATCGGCGTCGGCGTAGAGCACTTTGTCGTGGAGCTTTTCGGCCAGCTTGATTTTGACCCGGCCCAAGTACACCGGAGGAGCCGCGGTCAGCAGCATCGCCGCGATCATCAGCCAGCCCAGCCAGATGGTCTGGCCGAACAGCTCGATGCCACCGATGGTCGGGTGCTCCGCGGTGAGCAGGCCTGTGCCGGAGTCGACAACCAGGAAGGACCCCATGGCCACCAGCGCCACCGCGGCAACAAGGTGGGCAATCCCCACCGAGCGGTGATATCCGTACGGATGTTTCTGCGTCGGAGGCCGACGAATCAGCCGGGAGGCCAGCAGGAAGGCCAGAGGCGGCAGGAACGAGAGGAGGTCTTCGATCCATGCGGCCTTCATGGCCTGGGAATTTCCCAGAACCAAAAAGACGAGAGCTGAGGAAACGGTCAGAAAAGCAAGGGTGATCCACTCGAACCTGATTGCCCTTTGCAGGGCCTCTTTTTGCTCCCGGGGCAGTTCTGTGTTTCCGAACTTGGCGGCGGTTTCCGTGCGGCTCATCCCAGCACGTCCTGTTGCAGGAGAAAGCGGTCCAGGGCCAGCAGAAAGGCGTTCTCGCCCAGCGGCACAAGGAACACATGCTTCACGGTTTTGCCAAAGGCGTCCTTCGATTCGGTGTACGGGCGCGTGGTTCCCGCATGTGTGACCCACGGCGTGTCGGCGGCAAAACCCCCGATCACCAGATCCAGCGCACCCTCCTTGAGCGCCTTGGTAAGCTCCTGTTCACTTCCCGTGACCCATTCGGGCGTGGCACTGATGGAGGAGGCAAAGGAGCGCACCAAGCCTGGTTCGATGCCTTGGGGTTCCTGTCCGTCACGGAGGCTGGCCCACTTGCCGTTGGCCGTGACACCAACCCGCAGGTTTCCCCCGGAGACCCGCTCCAAGGTGCCGTCCGGATCCCGGGGCACTGAGACAGCGCAGCCAGCCAGCCCGCCGGCAAGGGCGACGACGGCGAGCAACCCCGCCATGCGCCTCACGAACGTATGTCTGATCCGAAACACTGCGTCCCTTTCGCCGACCGGGATGCACGCGGCCGGCAGTGCGGCCGCGTGCAGGTCGACTCTATCCAACGCGGGACCCGAGGGCTCCGCGATAGCGCAGTGATTCGCTGAAGGTTTTATTCAGCGCCGGCGGAACCAGGCGCGGGCGCCGTCGCAGCACCACGTGAGACCCGGATCTTTTGGGCACCGGCCGCGGGCTTTTCGGGCACGGGGATGCGGACCTCAAGGATCCCGTCGGTGTACGAGGCTCTGATGTCTTCCTGGCTTACGGGAGCGGGCAGGCTTACCGTGCGGGCAAATGTGCCATAGCGGAATTCGGAACGGTAACCGTCTTTATCCCTGTGCTCGGCTTTTTCCTCATGCCGGACCGAAATCTCCAACTGGTTACCCGCCAGGGTGATGTCGACGTCCTTATCCGGGTCGATTCCCGGGACCTCGGCCTTGACCACTAAGTCACCGCCCTCACGGTATTCCTCCACGCGGAGCCAGGAGTCCAGATCTCCTTCCAGGAACCGGCGGAACGGCTCCGGGAACTCAACACCGGCACGGCGGAGAATGTTAGCCATCGCTGTTACCTCCTGTCTGTCACCGACCCTGTTTTTACATGCAGCTTTTTACTTGCAGGGGACGGCTCGGGATGCATCCGACACCAAATAAACTACGCCGGAGGCAGCCGCATGTTAAGGCTCCGTCCATGCGATATCCCGGCACGTCCTGCCGCTTCCTTGGGAAAAGCCGGGGATTACCTGACGGAAACTTTGGCACTCCCCCGTGCGGGGACTATTCCGCTTCCCGCGCCCCCCAATTCCCGCCCCCACGCCTGGGGTGCGGGGATTGCACGCCGAGATTTTCACAGGAGCGCGGCGGGATACTGGGCGGTGTCCGGCAGCGAAGCCCCGTGAAGGAGAGCCCCGATGAAGAAGCTGTTACTCCCAGGCCTTCCTGCAGGGGCCGGCGCCGACGACCTGGGGGGCCGTGATGGCCGCTAGCGTCCCCGACCGGCAGAAGCGCGAAGTGCCGGACAGCGAGCCGCAACCAGGACTGGGGCCTCGGAATTGCCAACCAGCGGTCAGCCTCTATCCGCCCTGCATCGGGCCATCCGACCCGTGGGGCCGGACCGTTCTGCGCCAGCAGGTCATTGACCTCATCCTGGACATCATTTCAGCCACAGATCCCCAGTCGGAGGTCAGGATAAGGCTTTTGCGCCATCTCGCCGCCCACCCCGACTGCCCTGAGCAGGCGCTGTTGTGCCACCTGCATGAGAACTCGCGCCGCCCCCTCGTCTTCCGCGGAGTCTGCGACTGAAGCTAAGTAGGCTTATGATCTATTCGGCTGCCGTTACCGGACGGCGCCGCTTCGGCTGTGGGAGATCCTCAGCCGGGGAACCGTCGCACAAGGCTGGGAACTTTGAAGGATTCGCTGGACCGCAAGGGCCGGAGGCTGGGCGTCGCCGTCAGGCCGCTGGCCGCCTGCTTCATGGTTGCTGCTCTTTTGGGCTGCAGTCCAGCTTCACCCGATCTGGACCCGCAGACCGGCAAGGAACTACAGACACGGGTCTTGGCCGTCAGCGCTGCCGCGGCCAACGCAGATCCCGCAACCGGCCTGCGGACCCTTGATGAACTCGTGGATCACGTCACCCGCGCCGCAGCGGACGGGAAGGTCTCCTTCAAGCGCCATCAAAGCATCATGAAAGCGATTGGAGCGGTCCGGGCAGATCTCCTCGCCGCCATCGCCGCAAAGGCGGCGGCGTCCAAAGCTGCGGCGGAGAAGGCGGCAGCCTCCCAGACCGCGTCCCAGGCCGCGGCCGGGAAGGCGGCGGCCGGGAAGGCGGCGGCCGGGAAGGCGGCGGCCGAAACCGCGGAAGCGGCTGAGGCTCAAAACATCGCCGTCCACCCATCGCCGCTCACCGTGGCGCCCCTGCCGTCGTCGCCCCCTGCGCCTGGCGACGAAGACGGTGGCAAGGGGCCAGGCAAGGGCTCAGATAACGGGCCAGGCAAAGGAAAGGGCAAGGAGCGGTGAGCAGAAATCCGGCCTCAGCTCCGGTGGTGGGCGATCAGCCAGCCGGCCATCTGCTGGGCACGCTTGGAAGCAAGGAAGTCCCCCTCCGTGGCCGAAATGATCGAGCCCTTCATCAGGATGTGCCAGGAGCGGGCGAATTCCTCGGTGTCGCGCAAGCCGGCCTCTTCGGCCAGCGCCTGGAGGTGGCCGCGGATTCGGGCCAGGTAGCCGATGCTGGCTTCGCCCAAGGGATGTTCGGGGCCCATTTCAAGGAGGACGTTGATGAACGTGCAGGCCTCGAAGTCGTCCCGCTGGAACCAGTCGCCGAACACATCGAAGATGGCAAGGAGGCGCCCCTCAGGCGTATCTCCCCTGCGCCGGGCTTCGGCAACGATGAGGTCCACGGTCCACACCTGGTCGCGCAGGGCGAGGAAGGCAAGAACCAGCGCGTCCTTCGACGGGAAGTGCCGATAGAACGTGGATTTTGCCACGCCGGAACGCTCGATCAGCTCGTTAATGCCGACGTCACGGATCCCACGGCGGGAGAAGAGCTCGTAGGCGGCGGACAGTATCCGGTGCAGGGGCTCGTTCTGACCGGCACGAACCCCTTGGGGCAGCAAAGTGCCCTCGCTTGCTTCAGGTGCGTTCATCAAGGAAATACTCTACCGCGGGACTGGCCGAGACAGACCTGTCTGTCTTATTGTTTTATCAGCATGACGCAGCTTCACCGGATCCCCGTCCCGGTGGCGCCGCGGGAGTTACTGCGATGGAGCAGAGAGTAGGAGTGCACAGATGGACGATGAAGACATCCGCGCCGTGGAGGAAGCCGTTGCCACGCTGGAAACCGCCAGCGCCGAGCACGAGCCCGCGGCAGTGACTCTGCAGACTGCGGTTGCGGCCGCCGTGACGCACGGCAAACCTATACGCGAAGTGGCCGCGGCAGCCCACATGACAGCACTCGAAGTGCTCGACGCCGCGGACGCGGTCACGTATCCGCAGCAGGCGCTCCAACCCTGGACGTTCGCCCAGTAAACGTGGCTTTGGGATTCTCCAGGCATCAATCCTGATCCGATCCTGAGGATATGCCGCGCTAAGCCTGATCCTCCCGCGCCACCCTTAGATGCAAAGCCCGGGGGAAAAGATCCCCGGAACTCACGCATTTAGGATGCAAGGAGACGGGTCGGCATGAAAAGCTCTGCAACTCTCAAAGGTGTGGCCGCAGGCACGGCTGTGGCTCCTGTGTCTGCGGATTTTCACCGGCTTGGACTCGCTGGCTGCATCGACCGCCTGACGGTCCCGCTGCGCCGCCAGGGCACCTGCGTTCATTGGGAGACACCGCACCACGGCCTGGAGATCCCGGCGGGCTGCGCCACTTTGCTGTACCGGTCTGCGCAGGAAGCCCTCGACAATGCGTTCAGGCACGCCCATGCCACTGACGTGACGGTCCGGCTCACGGCCGTCTTCCACGGCATCCGTCTGACGATTGCCGACAACGGCAAGGGATTCGGCAAGCGTTCAGCAGGCCACATCGGCTCCGGCAACACCTCATTTCCGGAGGCCGCCGACGGCCGCCGCCACGGGCTTCTGACAATGTCCACCGAGGTGCAGGAAGCCGGCGGTACCGTCGCCATCTCGTCGGAACCCGGAACCGGCACCGAAGTGACCGTCACCATTCCACTGGACTGACGCGCCGCCGGGCCTGGCCTAGGATTCATTCCATGATTAAGCCCAACGCCCAGCCGTCTGCGTCCCGGGCCTTCGATTCCCCGGACATCCGTCAGGCTATCGCAGATCTGCGCCTCCGGATGTCCGACGGTTCCCGCATGCTGCTTGGCGTGGCCGGTGCCCCCGGCTCCGGAAAGTCCACCTTCTCCGCCTTCCTCGCCGATTTCTTCGGACCGCAGGCAGCGCTGGTGGTGCCCATGGACGGCTTCCACCTGGGGAACGCCATCATAGACGGGACGCCGCTGAAGCGGCGCAAGGGCGCCCCGGACACGTTCGACGTCGGCGGTTATTTCTCGCTGTTGCAGCGGCTGGCGCTGCGGGACGAGGACGTTGTCTACGCACCGGACTTCCGGAGGTCCCTCGACGAACCTGTGGCCGCTTCCATAGCCGTGCCGGCCTCGGTACCCCTCATCATCACGGAAGGCAACTACCTGCTGGCCGAGGACCCCGCGTGGCAGCGGGTGCGGTCACAGCTGGACGAGGTGTGGTTCATCGAAACTCCCCCGGAACTGCGGCTCTCCCGTCTCGTGGAGCGGCACATGCTTTTTGGAATGGACCGGCCTGCGGCCGAAGCCTGGGCGAACGGGTCCGACGAAGCGAACGCGCGGCTCATTGAAGCCACGCGGCACCGTGCGGACCGGGTCATCGTTTGGGGCTGATGGCGCGGTAGCTCGACACATGAGGATGATCGTGCGTGTCATTCCGAAACAGTGCGGCTTGCGGATCCAGTCTGACAGTTAGCCGCGCAGCGCCGACTGGAAATGGTTGGCCAGCTCCTGCCGGAACCCATCAGTGTCGCCATCCAGGGCAAGAGCAGCCAATCTCTCGTGCTCAACGGCAATGTCGTGCAGATCGTGGTACGAACGATGGTCGACCGCGAGGTAGAGGCGCAGCTTGTTCTCCCAACCATTCCAAAGGTTTTGCAGCGCGCCATTCCCTGAAAAATCGTAAAAGAGCCTGTGGAAGCGAAGGTGCGCGTCGATGCTGGCTGGGATGTCGTTATTCTCCGTTGCCCGGTTGAGCTCCTCGATGGTTTGCATCAACAGCGGCCGTTGGGGTCCGCACAGCGCTTCGGCAGAGAGCTGGGCAGCGTACGGTTCGACCAGCAGTCGGACGGATGCGATGTCGGCGACCTCCCGAGCGCTTACCTCCACAACGAAGGACCCGCGGAAGGGGACCTTTACGATCAGCCCTTCCTCCTCCAGCCTCGTCATTGCCTCGCGCAGAGGTGACCGGCTGATCCCGAGATCTCTGGCGATGTGTATTTCCCGCAGCTGCCCGCCGGGCGGCACAGTTCCGTCCAGAATGGCGGTCCGCAGCACGCTGTAGACGCCGTCCGGTGTCGTCGTCCGCTGCGCTTGCCACTCGAACTTCGGTTCCATGCGGTCGCCTCCTGTTGTCGATTGTCGATTATACAGGATTTCCTAGGCCAGGGCTGTGCCGAGTACTCTCACGCGGTGTCCTGCCGGCTTGCGGTGAAGCTGTCAGCGGCGTGTTGCATGTGGCTCTTAATGGCCTCGAGGAGCCCTTCCCTATCACCTGCCTCCAGCAGATCGAGGATGTTTTGGTGTTCCTCAACCAGGAGGTCAACGCTTCGGCCGGATGCCGCAAGGTTGAGGATACACATTCGTGATTCGGTTGCCAGGGTCTCGTACATCCTGACGAGACGGGAATTTCCCGTCCCGGCAATGAAGGAGGTGTGGAACTGCATGTCCAGCCGTGCGAAGTCCTGCCAATCGGGGACGCCCAGGTGTTTCCTCATGTCGCCGACGATTTCCTTCAGCACTTCGCAGGTGTCTTTGAGCTGCTCCGGCCTGCCATCCAGCAGGCAGTTAGCCGCGGATATTTCCGCAGCTTCGCGGACCGCGTAAATCTCCGTGATGTCCTCTGCCTTAAGCTCCAGGACGAAGACTCCGCGGTTACGCCGGCTGATGAGGATCCCTTCCTGGCACAGGCGCTGCATTGCTTCCCTGAGTGGGCCTCTGGACAGGAGGTTCAGCTGGCTAGCCACGGCAGATTCGTTGATCTGCTGTCCCGGGCGGAAGGCCCCCTGGACTATCTGTTCGCGCAGCTGATCGGCGATCAGCTGCGCCGTGGGCCTTCCTTCCAGGGTGAACAGGCCTTTCGGTGCCATTGACATCCCACTCTTTTCACTCATCACCGGCTACATATTCACTAGACGGCTATTGCCGTGTATTTGATCTCGAGGAATTCCTCGATGCCGACCTTGCCGCCTTCGCGTCCCAGTCCCGACTGCTTGATGCCGCCGAAGGGTGCTGCCGGGTTGGATACCAGTCCGGTGTTGATCCCGAGCATGCCAACTTCGAGTTCTGCGGAGAAGTGCAGGGCTTTGTTCATGCTTTCAGTGAAGACATAGCCCACGAGGCCCCATTCGGTGTCGTTGGCCAGGCGGAGAACTTCCTCTTCGCTGTCGAAGGGAGTGATCGCTGCGACGGGTCCGAAGATCTCGGTGG
>NZ_JCAXEA010000033.1:0-46022 GCF_059759125.1 Arthrobacter sp. GQ119
ATATGCCCTCGCCCCTCACCGAGTCAATGACCTCGCAACCATGCTGCATTTCGGCGGACACGAAAAGACCGACGATCTGCAGAAAGCGGAACATGTGGCTATCCACCGCATGCCCACCCAAACCAACGGCGGCCATACCGTCGTGGGGGGTGTGGGCACTAAGGCCATCAACGCCCTGATCAAAGATGAGTACAGGTAAAATAGGCATAAGAGCTGAGGTCCTTTCTGGCCAGCCTTGTGAGCCACCGCAAGCGCTTCCTCAAGACGTAGCCGCCACTCCGATTGCCGCCATAAAGGTTCAGCTGGGGAAAGGAGGATGGTATGCCTCAATCCGCTAGCGGGAACAGCGGCCGCCTGCGACGATATACAGTGCCGGAGGGGCTCAATCCCGAACGAAGGTTCGAACATTGGCGCGCGTGGTATGGCAGTGCCGTCGAGACCCCAATGCGGCTGGAAAAGTCGGCACGCGAGACTCCTGTGTCCTTCAATCCCTCAGCCATTAATCTTGCCGGGCCGGGCTTCAGCCTCATAGAAATGTTCAACGGTCCCGCATTGGGCTCGTGGGCGCCGAATCCCGACACCAAGGATCTGCGCCTGGCCTACTTCCGCAAAGCGCCGACCCTAACCCTCGCTCTCAACGGCGTGCCTGAGCCAGTATCACAGGGGTCTGTCAGGTTCATCGATACCTCGCTGGCCGGCAGTTTCGATGCGCCCGAAGGCTTCCATGCCTTGCAGCTCAACATCGACCGCAGCAGCCTGAATGTGAGCGATTCCGCGCTAGGCTCCCTGCTTCGCCTGCCTGACCTCGCAAAGCACCCAATTGTGGGCACTTTCGTAATCCCCGCGCTGATGAGCTGGAAGCGGCCGGGCATCGACCGGGACGCATCGGGAACCGCAGACATCCTCCGATCCGTGATGGCCACCCTGGTGGGCTCCCTGCTCGAAACCCCGATCGACGATGGGGCGCAGAAACCGGCCCTAGGTCGGGCTGTGAAGAAATACCTTGATGCCAGCTATGAAAACCCCGATCTGGACGTGGCAATGATCGCCGAGAGGTTCAACCTCTCCCGTCGCTCTCTGTTCTACTTTTTCGAGAATGAAGAACTCCACTTGGGTGAGCGTATACGCGCCTTGAGAACGCGCAAAGCCCTCGAGCTCCTCCTTCAGGCCGGCGCCCAAAGGATCACCTACTCAGAAATAGCGACATCGTCCGGATTCACCAATGTGCAAAGCATGCGCCGTGCAGTGAAAGAGTTTACCGGGATGAATGTGAGGGAGATCCATCGATCCGAGCCCGTCGTTCGTGACGCATTGCAAAAACTGCGGGAGTCACTGAACCCCAACATGTAACCGTGCTGGCGGCGTCAATAGACCACATCCCAAGCCTTCGCCTAGACCCGCGTTCGACCTATCAGTTAGGTCATGTGCAAGTTTTTGACCCGTGTCGCAGCACTGCTTGATGACAGTAATAGCAACAGCCGCTTGAGCGACAAGGCAGCAGGACACTAGGCGGTGAGCGGGTCCGGAGCGGCCTGAGAGACGCTGGGACCGACGCTATCGGAGCCAGAGTCAAGAACACGCCCAGCACTGCGGACATGCGGACATCCTGCGCGAGCAGATCCTACGGCTGACTCGTAGCGCGAACCGGCTGCCGCCCACAACTGTGGATGTGATCGCTCTTTGGCGGCGTTCCGAGATCGCTTGGTGTCGCTCTGATGATCCGCCGGTCAAAGCTCCGGTGCGTGCTCGTCGGGCAGCGCGCCCTCATCCTCGGGGTGACGCTTGAGGTTGAGCAACGCAAGCGCCAGGCCGCCCCACACTGTGAGGATGGCAATGATCATCATGGTGATTGCGATGGGTGTCATCGTGCCGTCTCCTCTTCTTCCTCGTCCACCATGGATTGATACTCCGGGTCATGGTGGGCCTTGGATTTGCGGCTCCAGGGGATGAACGTCAATACCAGCGCCAGCACCACGAGCCCGCCGGCCATGCCCCAGCCGAACAGGCCCACAAACCACTCGGGATAGCCCTCATAGGTGGTGGAGATCTTGCTGATGAATTCGTTGGACACCATGTAGATCAGCGCAAGCGGAACCACACCGGCCACCAGCACCATCCACGCCCGGCGCATCTTGATCGTCGAAATGCGGTTGAGGTGGGCTGACAGCAGTGGAAGCTTGCGCAGGAACCATGCCAGCACCACCACGGTCACCAGCGCCCCGAGCGTTATGCCAAAGCTGTTGACGAAAGCATCCGAGGTGTCCAGGAGGTACAGGCCCGTTGCCGTCGGGAAGAGTGCCAGCGACACGGCCGCGACCAGCCCGCTGACCACTACTGAAGCCTTGACCCGCCCCCAGCCGAGCTTGTCCTGCACCGCCGCCACGATGACCTCCAGGACCGAGATCAGCGATGTAACCCCCGCGAAAACCAGGGATCCAAAGAACAGCACCCCCATGAGCGCCCCGAACGGCGCCTGGGAAACGATGGTGGGGAACGCCACGAATGCCAGGCCGATGCCCTGGGTGACAACATCGTTGACGCCTGTTCCGGCGGCCTGGGCCATGAACCCAAGCGCGGCGAACACGCCAATGCCGGCCAGGATCTCGAATCCCGAATTAGAGAACGCGACCACCATGCCTGAACCGGTCAGATCGGTCCTGCGCTTCAGATAGGAGGAGTAGGTGACCATGATGCCGTAGCCCACAGAGAGCGAGAAGAAGATATGGCCGTAGGCAGCAGCCCAGACGGACGGGTCAGCCAGGGCGGACCAGTCGGGGGTAAAGAAGGCGTTGAGCCCTTCTGCTGCGCCTGGGAGGAACAGGGATTGGATCACCAGCAGTACGAACATCACCACCAGCAGCGGGAGCAGGACCGAGTTGGCGCGTGAAATGCCTTTACGGATTCCGGCCACCATGATGATGATGACTGCGATCCAGATCAGCAGCAGCGGAAAGAAGACGGACGGCACGTAATTGAAGCCCACGCCCGGCGCCTCGGCCACGTTGAGGAAGGTAGCGAAGAAGTAGCCCTCGGCGTCGTCCCCCCAGGCCTCGGTGAAGGAAAAGATGGTGTACATCAGGGACCACGCGATAATCACCGCATAGTAGGCTGCGATGACGAAGCAGACCAGCACCTGCCACCACCCCAGCGGCTCGGCCGCCCGGTGTAGCCGGCGGTAAGCAAGCGGCGGGGAGCCGCGGAATTTGTGCCCCACGGCATAGTCCAGGAACAGCAGTGGGATGCCCGCCGTCAGCAACGCCACGAGGTACGGGATCAGGAAGGCGCCGCCGCCGTTGTCATAGGCGATGTACGGAAAGCGCCAGATGTTGCCCAGCCCCACGGCTGAACCGATGGCCGAAAGGATGAACATCCTGCGCGTGGAGAATGTCTCGCGCTTCACTGGTGGGGCGGAGCGGGAAGACGACGGGCTGCTCATCCCGTCACGCCCTGCACAACGGTTGTCAGGTTTATGCTGCAGCGCTGGACACCGCGCTTTTCTGGCCGGTCCATGTGGGCTCGCTCTCGGATGAAGGTGGAAGTCCAATTCACTGGCTATATGCCGCGACTTTACTTTTACCTTTCGTTTCATGGAAGCCCCGGCCCAGCAATCAGAGAATGCCGCACCAAGCATCGAAGTCCGCCCACACCCCCACTTGCCGCCTTTACCCTGCAGGAGCATAATGGTTAGCAGGGCTAATTAGCATTGCTAAGTAAATTCTCAGGAGGCGCACGCACAGTGACGGAAACGGACCGGGAACCCAGGGATAGCATCACGCCGGACATTCTGGCCATCGACCTTCGGACAGCGGTGATGCGCACGTCCCGCAGGCTCCGCGTGGAGGCAACCGGGGACATCATCACTCCCGGCCAGTACACGGTCCTGGCCCAGCTGCACGTCAACGGACCGCAGACCCTCCGGGCACTGGCCGAACGCGAGCACGTGCAGGCGCCCTCCATGACCCGGATCGTCAACGCCCTCACGGAGCAGGGCTTTGTCACACGGACAGCCCACCCCGCAGACGGCCGCCAGGTCCAGGTAGGAATCACCCCGGCCGGGATGGACGTCCTGGCAGAAGCCCGCGAACAGCGGACAGCCTGGCTGGCCCAGCGCGTGGCCGGACTCAGCGACGAGGACCGCCAGACCCTCAGCCGCGCCGCCGCCATCATGCAGCAATTGAGCGCCAAATGAGCGCCATGTTCCGGGCACTGGAGAACCCCAACTACCGCATCTGGGCGGGCGGGGCGCTCGTCTCCAATATCGGCACCTGGATGCAGCGGATCGCGCAGGACTGGCTGGTACTGACCGTCCTCACCGACCACTCCGGCACCGCCGTCGGCATCACCACGGGCCTCCAGTTCCTGCCGATGCTGCTGCTCGGCCCCTACGGCGGCGTCCTCGCGGACCGGCACCGCAAACGCCTGATCCTGCTGTGGACGCAGCTGGCGATGGGCCTGTGCGGGCTGGCCGTTGGACTCCTGGTGGTCACGGGCACCGCCCAGCTGTGGCATGCCTACCTGGCCGCCCTGTGCCTCGGACTGGCCAGCGCCATTGACGCCCCGGCCCGCCAGATCTTCGTCTCCGAACTGGTGGGGCAGGACAAGGTGGCCAATGCGGTGGCGCTGAACTCCGCGTCCTTCAACACCGCCAGGCTCACCGGCCCGGCCATCGCCGGTGTGCTGATCGCCTGGGTGGGCACGGGGCCGGTCTTCCTGCTCAACGCAGCCAGCTTCGCCGCCGTCATTATCTCGCTGTTCCGGATCCGCACCTCCGAGCTGGCACCGGCCACGCTGGCAGTCCGCGGCAAGCACCAGGTGGCCGAGGGCCTGCGCTACGTGCGGGGCAGGCCGGACCTGACACTCATCCTGGTCATGGTGGGGGTCCTTGGTGCCTTCGGCATGAATTTCCCCATCACCAACGCGCTGATGTCCACCGCTGAGTTCGGGGTGGGGCCGGGTGAATTCGGGCTGCTGGGCTCCATCATGGCCGTCGGGACCCTGGCCGGTGCCCTGCTGGCGGCCCGCAGGGCCGGCCCCCGGCTCCGTTTCCTGCTCGGCGGGGCGCTCGGGCTCGGGTTCTTCACGCTGGTGGGCAGCGTGTCGCCGTCGTTCTGGCTCTACGCCGCCGTGCTGATCCCGGTGGGTCTGGCCTCGATAACCTTCCTGAACAGCTGCAACACCAGCATCCAACTCTCCGTGGAGCCGCAGTTCCGGGGGCGTGTACTGGCGCTTTACCTGGGCGTCCTGCAGGGCGGCACCGCCGTGGGGGCGCCGCTCATGGGGTGGATCGGCACGGAGTTCGGCGCACGCTGGTCGGTGGCCGCCGGAGGCGCCGTTGTGCTGCTGACCGGCCTGCTCTCCGTCATCGCGGTCAGCCGTCGCAGCCCCCTGACGTTCCGAGCACAGCTCCGGACCGCGTTCCCCGGAAAACGCGCCCGGGACATCAGGGTCTCCGACGCCTAGCCCGGTGCCTCGCGCAACTGCCGCGGCATGCCCGGGGTGACTCGGATAGGCTCACTGGGGACGGGACAGGCATGGGCTCCAACTGTAAGGGGCGGGGAATTCCTTGGATCTACTGGGCGGCATGAGCCGCGACGAACTCCGCATCTTTCCTTGGGTTGCCGCCACCGTCTTCGCGCTGGTGGCCGGCGTCTGGCGTCCGCGCCGGCTCCATTGGACTCTGCTTGGTTCCGTCCTGCTCTTCGCGGCCCTCAACGCGGGTGCCGCGGTCTACGTCCTGAACCATTTCACTGATCCGCGCTGGTCCGCAGGGGGCGATCCGCCGCTGAGCGCTCCGCCGCTTTCCGACACGCCCATCGTGGGGCAGTTTCTGGGCCCCCTCGACTCCGCTCTGAACGGGGTGGTCGGCGGGGTGAACGAGTTCCTGGCATTCAAGCAGGCACTTCCCGTAGCCCTGGACTTCCTTGCCGCGTCCGGCTGGGCCCTGCTGGCGTCGTTCCCGCTTGCCATTCTCGCCGCCGGCATCAGTTACTCCGTGGCTCGTCGCCGGACGGCGGAGTTCGACGAATACCGTGCCACCGTTGACCTGCTCAAAGATGAGCTTGAGCAGGTCAAGCGGCAGATCTCGTCAGGGAATTCGGCCGATACGGCACTCCCTGCGGAGGACGAAGACACTGATCGCCGCCCGGACTGACGCCGAAGAGCCTTCAACGTCCGGTGGACCTGACCCCATCGCTGATGAATCCCCCGTTTACGAAACGTACGGCAATCCCATTCCCCTCCGTTTAGTGTTGGTGCAGCAGATCACGAAACCGATTACGTAAACCGTTTACGTAACTGTGTTTTGCACACGAACCAGCCAGCACCGGCCGAGGAGAAGCAGTGGTAACCATCAGGGACGTCGCCAGGCACGCCGGCGTATCTCCCGCCACCGTCTCGCGGGTGGTCAACGGACTCGTGGGCTACTCCGCCGAAACCCGCGAGCGTGTGGAGGACGCGGTCCGCAGTCTCAGCTACGAAACGGACTACCTGGCCCGCGGCCTGAAAACCCGGCAGACCTCCGTGATCGGGCTGCTGGCACCCATGGTGTCGGACGCCCTCGCCTCCCAGGTGATGCAGGGCGTCGAAGCCGAGGCCCAGGAGCGCGGCTACGCCGTGATGCTGGGCCGCACCGGAGCCAAGTCGGCCTATATAGCCGGTTACCTGCGCACACTCCGCACCTACAGGGCGGCCGGCGTCATCCTCATCTCCGCCGTCATCACCTCCGAAACGCGGCAGCTGCTGGGACCGAACATCCCCATCATCTCCGTTGCCATCAGCGACAGGTCCGGCTCACCCAGCGTGGCCATCGACGACGAGCAGGCAGCCTACGACGCAACCCGTCACCTGCTGAAGCTCGGCCACCGCCGCATCGGCCTGCTCACCGGCGACCCCGCCTCGATGTACGTGGCCCAGCCCAGGGAACGCGGCTACCTCCGCGCCATGGCCGAGGCCAAGTGCGCCCCCGTCACCGCCACCGGCAGCTTCTTCTATGAAAGCGGCGCCCCGGGCCTGGATGACCTCCTGGCCCAGGAGCCGGAGCTCACCGCCATCTTCGCGATGAGTGACGAGATGGGCGCAGCCGTGGTGAACGAACTGCAGAAACGGGGGCGCCGTGTCCCGGAAGACGTCTCCGTCCTCGGCTTCGACAACACCTCCACCGCCCTGCACGTCCACCCGCCCCTGAGCACCATGGCCCAGCCGCTGGAGGAGATGGGCCGGATGGCCGTAAAGAAACTGCTTCGCTCCCGCGACCTGGGGCCGAAGATCATGCCGCACCGGCTGATCGAACGCGGCTCCACGGCGCCTCCCGCTATCAACTAACCCGCCCCAGCCCCATCCCAACGGCAACAGCCGGCACTGACGCGTGCCGCCGTCGTCGTACTCCCCCATGCCCAAAAACCAAGTGCCCACAAACCAAGTGCCCAAAAACCCCATGCCCAAAACCAAGTGCCACAACAGACAGAACCCCATGAAGGAGCAACACATGAGGCAGCGCCGCCGGACCTGGCAGACTCTTCTCACCACCACCGCACTCGTGACGGCCGCAGCCGTCTCGCTCACGGCCTGCGGCGGATCCGCCACGGAACCCAAGGCCGGTGCCAGCACCGCCGCGGCGTTCGAAGGCAAGGGCCCCATCAACTACGTCTCCTCCCGCGACGCTTCCGGTGCCGCACAGAAGAGCATCGACGAATGGAACGCCGCGCACCCGGATGAGAAGGTCACGTTCATCGAACTCCCGGACTCCGCCGACCAGCAGCGCCAGCAGCTCGTCCAGAACGCGCAGATCAAGTCGGACACGTTCAGCGTGCTCAACCTGGACGTCGTGTGGAACTCCGAATTCGCGGCCAACAAGTGGGTGCTCCCGCTCCCTGCGGACGCGATCCCTACAGACCGCATGATCCCCGCCACCGTGAACGCCGCGAAGTACCGGGACACCCTCTACGGCGCCCCGTACTACACCGACGGCGCACTGTTCTACTACCGCACCGACCTCCTCAAGGCCGCCGGCGTGGCCGCCCCGCCCAAGACCTGGGACGAGATGAAGGCCGCCTGCGCGAAGGTGCTGGCACTCCCCGCAGCCAAGGGCATGTCCTGCTACGCCGGCCAGTTCGACAAGAACGAGGGCCTCACCGTCAACTTCTCCGAAGCCGTGGCCTCCGCCGGCGGCAGCATCGTGGACGCCGAAGGGAAGCCGACGGTCAACACCCCCGAAGCCAAGCAGGGCCTCTCCCAGCTGGTGGACGGCTTCAAGGACGGGCTCTTTCCCAGCGACGCCATCACCTACCTTGAGGAACAGGGCCGCCGCGCCTTCCAGGACGGCAAGGTGGTGTTCCTGCGCAACTGGCCGTTCCTCTACTCATCGTTGAGCGCCACGGACGGCTCCAGCGCGGTGGCCGGCAAGTTCGGCATCAGCTCCATCCCGGGGACCACGGGCACCGGCGTCTCCACCCTCGGCGGCCGCAACCTGGCCGTCTCCCCGTTCACCCCGAACAAGGCCACGGCCCTGGAGTTCATCAAGTTCTTCACCAGCCAGGAACAGGCCCAGAAGCGCCTGGCCCTCAGCTCCCGCGCCCCCGCCTACGCCGCGCTCTACGAAGACCCGGCCGTCGTGGCCAAGCGCCCGTTCTTCCCCACCCTGCTCGAATCCCTGACCAGCGCCCAGCCCCGCCCCAAAGTGGTCCAGTACGGCGCCACCACCAAGGCCATCCAGGAAGAGGCGTACGCCGCCCTCACCGGCGCGAAGGACACGGACACCGCCCTCGCGGACATGCAGGCCAAGCTCGAAGAAATCACCGCAAAATGACGGCCACCGTTACCGCCCCCGCCCCGCAGGACCGGAAAAACCCGCCAACCCGGACCACGAAAAACCGCACGCCCGGGGAGGGCCGCATGGCTGCCATGCTGCTCTCCCCCACCCTCCTGGTCCTGGCGCTGGTGATCGTGTATCCCCTACTTTCGGCCATCCACCAGTCCCTCTACCGGGCCGAGTCCGGCCTGGACGCGGATGGATTCGTCACGGAAGGCGAGGCCTTCGTGGGCCTGGCCAACTACGCGGACCTGTTCGTGGGCGAGTCCGGCCAGCGCTTCCTCAATGCCTTCTCCAACACCACGTTCTTCACCGTCACCACCGTGCTGCTGGAAACTGTCCTTGGCCTGTGCCTGGCGCTGGCCATGAACCGGGCCTTCCGCGGCCGGTCCTTCCTCCGCGCCAGCATCCTGGTGCCGTGGGCTGTGCCTACCGCCGTCTCCGGCCTGCTGTGGCGCTGGATCTTCCAGTCGGACGGCATCGCGAACAGCCTGCTGGGCAGCGAAATCCTGTGGACCGCCGAAGGCACCGCCTCGAAGGTGGCCATCATCGTGGCCGAGGTGTGGAAGACCGCACCGTTCATCGGCCTGCTGGTCCTGGCCGGCCTGCAGATCATCCCCGGGGAAGTGTACGAGGCCGCGAAGATCGACGGCGCCGGCTGGTGGCGCCAGCTCGGCTCCATCACCCTCCCGCTGGTCAAGCCCACGCTCCTGGTGGCCGTGCTGTTCCGCATGCTCGACGCCCTGCGGATGTTCGACCTCCCGTTCGTCCTCATCGGCCCCGGCAAGGAATCCGTGGAGACCCTCTCCATGCTCGCCTGGGACGAATCCAACCAGCTCCGCTACGGTTCCGCCTCCGCGTTCGCCGTGGTCCTCTTCCTGTACGTCGCCGTCGTCGCCATCGTGTTCGTGAAGGTGCTGGGCGCGGACATCACCGGCGCGAACCGGCTGCGCCCGGTCAAGAACAGTCTCAAGAAGCACAAGGCAACCCGTTCACAGAAGGCCGAGGCCACCCGATGACCATCACCGAACTCGCTTCTCGCGCACCGAAGAAGCGCACCTGGCGCTCCTACTCCGTGTACGCCGGGCTGGTGCTGATCTTCGCCTACTGCCTGGCGCCGTTCTACTGGATGCTCGTCTCCAGCCTCCGCCGCACCGCGGACATCTTCGACAACACGCTCCTGCCCGCGCCGTTCTCCCTCGAGAACTACGTGAAGGTGTTCGACGGCTCCACCATGTTCGGCCAGGCCCTGCTCAACAGCCTGATCGTGGCCGGCACCACCACGGTGCTGGCCCTGGTAATGGGCGTGTTCGCCGCCTACGCCATCTCGCGCATGAACTTCCGGTTCAAGTCCGTGATCCTCGGCGTTATTATTGCGACGTCGATGTTCCCCGGCATCTCGGTGGTGGTACCCCTCCTGCGGTTCTTCACGGACCTCGGCTGGATCAACACCTACCAGGCCATGATCATCCCGAACCTGTCCTTCGCCATTCCGCTCGCCGTCTGGAACCTGACCACGTTCATGAAGCAGCTGCCGTTCGACCTCGAAGAAGCGGCGATGATCGACGGCTGCAGCAAGTGGCAGGCGTTCCGGAAGGTACTGCTCCCGCTGGCCGCGCCCGGCGTGTTCACCACGGCCATCCTGACGTTCATCCACAGCTGGAACGAGTTCATCATCGCCCTCTCGATGATCAACGACCCCCAAATCCAGACCGCTACCGTGGCCATCTCCAAGTTCACCGGCGCCACCGAGTTCCAGGCACCGTTCGGCGAACAGATGGCCGCCGGCGTGATCGTCACCGTTCCGCTGGTGATCATGGTGCTGATCTTCCAGCGCCGGATCGTGGAAGGCCTCACCGCCGGAGCCGGCAAATGAGCGCGTCTAATTTCGACGGCGGCGCCGCTATTACGGGAGCAGCGCACGACGTCGGGTGGTGGCAGTCCGCGGTCATCTACCAGGTGTATCCGCGCTCCTTCGCGGACGGGAACGGCGACGGCGTGGGCGACCTCGCCGGGCTCACCGCCCGCCTGCCGTACATCGCCTCGCTGGGCGTGGACGGCATCTGGATGACCCCGTTCCAGCCCTCCCCGCAGGCGGACCAGGGCTACGACGTGAGCGACTACTGCGGCGTGGACCCGCTCTTCGGCACCATGGCCGAGTTCGACCGGCTGCTGGACCTCGCCCACTCGCTGGGCCTGCGGATCCTGCTCGACGTCGTCCCGAACCATTGCTCCTCGGCCCACCCGCTGTTCCAACAGGCCCTCGCGGCCGGCCCGGGCTCGCCGGAACGGGAGCTGTTCCACTTCGTCCAGGGCCGCAGTTCCGGTCCGGACTCCCCCGGCGACCTGCCGCCCAACAACTGGCAAAGCGTGTTCGGCGGCCGGGCCTGGAGCCGCGCGAACCCGGATTCGGAAGGCGACAGCCCGACGGCCGACACGGAGTGGTACCTGCACCTGTTCTCGTCCGGCCAGCCCGACTGGAACTGGCGGAATCCCGCCGTCGGGGATTACTTCGAAGGCGTGCTCCGCTTCTGGTTCGACAAGGGCGTGGACGGCATCCGGATCGACGTTGCGCATGCGCTGTTCAAGGCGGACGGCCTGCCGGACGCGCCGGCTGCCACCGCCGTGGTGGACGGGCTCCGGTCCAATCCCCTGGTCTCGGACCAGGAAGAGGTCCACGAGGTGTACCGCCGCTGGCGGACCCTCGCCGAGAAGTACCAGCCGCACCGCCTGCTGGTGGGCGAGGTCAACCTGGAACCGGCCCGCGCCGCCCGCTACACCCGGGCCGACGAGATGCACCAGGCGTTCGCCTTCGCCTTCGTGAAGCTCGGCTGGGACCCGGCGGCGTGGGCTTCTGTGGGGGCCGAGCTGGAGGCGGCCCGGCAGCTGCACGGCGCCGCGCCCAGCTGGGCGCTGGAGAACCACGACATCGTCCGTTCGGTGACGCGGTTTGGGGGCGGGGCTCTCGGCGCCCGGCGTGCCCGGGCTGCGGTGCTGGCGCTGCTCGGACTGCCCGGCGCAGCGTACCTGTACCAGGGGCAGGAACTCGGCCTGCCCGAAGTCGACGTTCCGGTGGATGCCCGCGTGGACCCGATGTGGGTCCGCGGCGGGATCACCCGCGACGGCGCCCGCGTCCCGCTGCCCTGGACCGAGGACCCTGCACGAAACCACGGCTTCACGCTGGGACCCGCCGGTGAGCGGGCCGCCTCGCCATCGGGCTCTCCTGCGCCGCCGTGGCTGCCGCAGCCCGACGGCTGGGGCAGCCACGCGGTCGAAACCCAGCAGCAGGACCCCGGCTCCATGCTCACCCTGGTGACTGCCGCCGTCAGACTCCGCCGCCGGTTATGGGAACAGGGCCTGTTCACCGCGGACGACGGCGGTACCTGGCGGGTGGAAGCCGGGAACCTGCTGGTCTGCGAGCGCAGCCCAAGGTTCCTCGTCGCCGTCGCGATGGGAACGGAGCCGGTGCGGCTACCGGGCGGGACCGTGCTGGCCAGTGCCGCTCCGCTGGAACGTGAGGGCTGGCTGCAGCCGGACAACGCCGCGTGGGTGCTGCGGGGCTGAGTCCCTTCCCCGCAGCCCTCCCTCGGCCGCTCTCAGTCGGCTCACCGCAATCACGTGAAAAAAGTTTCGCCAAACCCGTAACTTTTGTGACCCGGATTACGATCCAGTGAGTGCGGGGGGAAAACCCCAGTTGGGCGCAATCCATAACATTCGTCAACGGAGGGTCTTATGTCTTTTCTCACTCTTTCTGGACACAGGCTGGCAGCATCGCTGGTCGCTGCCGGCGCTTTAGTGGTAGGCGGGACGGGGGTCGCCGTATCCCTGCCCGGCGAGGCGGCGGCGCAGATCTCAGATACGGAATCACAAACGCCAACAGTCCCGGCAACAGACTTCCTCAAGCCCACCCCGACCGTCCCTGACAGGGACTCCCTGAAGCCTGCCGCTGGCGACGGGGAAAACGAGGAGCGGCGATCCGCTCGGGCAGACGCCAAAAACGCTGCTCCGGAACCGGCCCCGAAGGAGGACGAGGAGCGGGATTCATCGCACGCCTCAACTCCGGTGGGCCCTGACGCCACCGGCCCCGCTGCCTTTGGTCTCTGCAACGCCTACACCCACGGCGGCCTGAACTCCACTTCCGTGGCCCATGACGCGCTTGCGAAGGCGGCCGGCGGTGAAGGCAGCATTGCTTCGTACTGCGCGTCTGTTCCCGCGCCTCGGGACCGGGCGGCGGATAAAGCACGGGGCTCCTCGGCCGGGAACTCCGGCAAGGGGCATGTCGAACCCCAGGTCCAGCAGCAGCCGGTCCAGCCGCAGCGCCAAGGCGCAGCACCTGAAAGCCAAGGCGCAGCAGCCGCAGCCCAAGGCGCAGCAGCTGCAGCTGCAGGCCAAGCCGCAGCAGCTGCTGCCCAAGGCAACGCGGGCCACGCGTCCGGTGACTCGCACAAGCCATCAGACCGCGGTCAGCGGTAACCTGTCAGCAGGAGCGGCGACCGGGCCGGGACGAATTGCTCGTCCAGGCCCGGCGCCACTCCGAAAGATGCCCGGAAAGGGCATCTGCCGCAGGGGGGCGGATGCAAAAGGTCAAAGAGGACGCAAAGACGGCCGGTCAGGCCGATGAGGATGTCTTTTGCGCTGCATACCGCCAGTTCTCCCCTGCCGTATTGAGCTACCTCCGCGCACGAAACGTGGAAGATCCAGAAGGCACCACACAGGAGGTGTTCCTGGCGCTCTACCCGCAGCTGGGGGGCGTGCGCGGCGGTTCCAAAGGGATCAAGAATCTTGTCTTTTCGATCGCGCACGCACGCTACGTGGACGAGTACCGGCGCCGCGTCAAGGCTCCGCAAACCACCGGTTACGACGCCGAAGCAGACTCACGCAGTACCGCTTCCGCCGAGGACCAGCTGCTGGCAGCAGAAGGCTCGGCCGATGTGAAGCAGCTGCTGGGGGCACTCCAGCAGGACCAGCAGGAAGTCATCGCCCTAAGAATCATCGCGGACCTGTCTTTGGAAACGACGGCGGAAATCATGGGCAAAACGCCTGGAGCCATCAAACAGCTGCAACGCCGGGCACTGTGCCGGCTAAGGAAACTTTATCCATCATTGGGAGAAGGCGCGCATCATGACCGGTGAAGACAACAGGCAGCAAGAACGCCGGGCCGCCGACGAGAGTTGCGTGGACACGCTGCTCGCCGAGGGCGGCTTTCCGGACGACGCCGAGCTGCGCGCCGTGCTGCTACAGCTGAGGGACCTCCGGACTACGGAAATCCCGGAGCCCTCGCCCGAGCTGGCCGCCTTGATGAGCGAACCCTTTAAGGCTGACGTGGTTGGACTGGACGACTGGTCCCGCAGGCATCCAAGGAAAAAGCGCGCCCTTCTGACCACACTTGCTGTGGCGGCTTCGCTCGGCGTCGCGGGCGCAGCGGCCGCCGGGAATGAGACGCTGCGCAGCCAGGCAGAAGGCACCATCAGCAGCATCGTCCGTTCGTTCTCACCTCCAGTGCCGGAGACGCCAGTACCGACGACGACGGCGCCCGCCGTCGTCGTTCCTTCCCCTGCCGGGACGCGGCCGGCGGCGACTGTTCCCGCCGCCCCGGCCCCTGCCCCCGCTGCAGAGCACTCCGAAAGGGAACGGCAGGACAACGCCAAGCCTCCGGGGCATGCGCCGCAGGGGCCCCCGAAGGCTGAGGCGCCCTCCACAGTGCCGCCGGCAGGAGCAAAACAGGCCGAGCCGGGCGCGTCCCCTGCCACTGATGTACCGGAGCACAGGCCCCCGGCGAGCGGGCCGGACGTTCCCCGTGATGGGAAGAAGGCCACGGGCAAGGCGGCTGCCGACGGCGGGACAGGGCAGGGCGCCGGCCTGTCGGAGGCGGCGCCTGCCGAGGACCGGCGCTGAGTACCGGGGCGTGTCTCCTTCAGCGCCAGCCCCGGGGTCCGGGGCCCGCATAACATGGTGCCATGTCCAGTCGGATAGCGGCCATCGTGATCGACGCCGTACACCCGCGCGTGGTGGCCGGCTTCTGGTGCAACGTCCTCGGATGGCATGTGGCCGGCGAGGACGACGGCGTCATCAGCATCTCGCCACCAGATGGCTCATGGCCCACAATCGACGTGGTGCCAGTGCCAGAGAACAAGTCCGTCAAGAACCGGCTGCATCTCGACCTCCGCGCCGACGGCACATCGTTGTTCTCAGTGATCCCGAGGGCAACGATTTCTGTCTGCCCGCCCGCACGGCGCAAGAAGCCCGATGACGACGGCGTAAAGTACGGGCTCGCGCGCAACTGGGCGCGAAACCGGGGCTGGCCGTCCGGCGGCGCGGGATAATGGAAGCATGACGGATCAGGATCAGCATCGGGATCCGTGGGAAGAGTTCGACAGGCTCCCGCCCGCGGTCCCCGACCGCGTCGAGGGGGTACCCGGCGGACAGCCGCTCGGCTTCGGCTTCCGCACCGGCGTGCGCAGTGCAAGGGTGGCGTTCGGGTTCGCCGTGTACGCCCTGGTCCTCGGAACCCTGCTGGTCCTCGCGGGCGTGATCGTGTTCATCAGCCAGGGGCAGTGGCTGTTAGTCGGACTGATGGTGATGATCGAGGCCGTGTTCGTCTATGCCTTCAGCCGGCTGGCGCGCCAGGCACGCAACCGGCGCCTGGCCCAGTAGCGGCCCGAGCCCTCAATCCAGCCGGATCTACGGCGACTGGTGGGGCGGCCACAATGTAAATCCATCCGGCCCAGCGGTGCCTGCCCGCACTGAAAATCGCTGCCCCCCCGTTTTGCACATGGTTTCACGACTCCCGTGCCTTCGGTGCGGTACTCATCGGCTTTGGGCCTGAGCACGCCCAATTTTCTTGCTAAACAGAAAGCGCCCCCGCGGCAAAGCGAGGGCGCCTGGGCCGTTGTCAGAAGCTCCCGGTAGAAGCGGAACTACTGAATGAGGGCGATCCTTTCAACCTTGAACATCGGCACCGTGGTGTTGCCTCCGATTTGCGTATCGTAGCTGAACGATCCCATGGACGTCGCGGTGATGCGGACTTCGTCGTCTGTCACAAAGTCGGCGAGTGCGGGACAGTCACTGTCCCCGTCGCCCCCTGTGAAGATTGAGTTGTGCTCGTATTCATAGGAATAAGCCATGTTTGTGTGTGCGATGTTTGCGCGGAAGGTGCATTTTCCAGTCGCTGCATCGAACTGAGTGATGTTCGCGTAGACGACCATCGTTTGGCCCAAGTAAGCGTCGGGATTCTTGGCCACGAGGGACAAGTCTCGAGCGGACTTCTCTGTGGCGTTCGCGATCTTAGCTTGGGCTTCCCGTTTGGCCTTTTCCGCGGCAGCCTTTTCCGCAGCTGCTTTGGCAGCAGCCTCTTTCTTGGCGGCTGCTACGCGGGCAGCTTCAGCTTTATCGGCTGCGGCTTTTTCTGCGGCTGCATTGTCCGCTGCTGCTTTTTCAGCGGCTACCCGCTCCGCTTCAGCCTTCTTCTCTGCTTCTTGCGCTGCTGCGTCATCCGCGGCCTTTGACGCTTCTGCCGCTGCGGAGGGAGACGAATCAGCGGGTTCATTGTTGCTGCCGCTAGCGGCTGAGCCGATAGCCCCGATAACTACGAGAGCCCCGACAATCCACGGCCACTTCTTCTTCTTTCTCTTTGGTGGTTGCCCTGGAGCGAAGTACTGCGGCGCTGGGCCATGCTGGAAGGGTGCGTGAGAGGGTGCAGGCGGATGAGGCGTAGGGCCTGCAGGAGACTGCGGGTATTGGTGGGACAAGTTAGTGCCTCTCTGGTAGCGATGACTCGGGGATGTGCGCGGCAGAACTGTTCTGCCGGTTTCCCGACCCCCAATGTCTGCGCTGCACTAAAACAGTAACTATCGTTTAGCCCTTGGAAGGCGAAAATGCGAAGAAGCTGTGCAAAAACTGAGCAACTCGTTTCCGCATACAACATGCCCGGCGCCGAGGAATTGCGGGCCTGATTAATATCACTGAGAAGATGCGGATATCCTGGGCACTGACGAATTGTATAGCCCTTGGAAGGTGGGAACGGCGGGACGGCTGCCTGAATTCTTCGCACCCGACTCAGCGAAGTGGCCCCACACATTTTCATAACCAGAGAAACGGCTCTGTGTTGTCCCCTCAGCTCTCAGCAATTGGCTTGCGCTGGCCTTACCCCTGTTTCCGCTCGCGCCACAGCAGCGACACCACGAACGTCACCGCGCAGAGGCCCAGCATCACCAGCACCATGCGGCCCCAGTTCTCCTGGTTCACCCCGGTGCCGTAGAAGATGCCGATCATCACCGTGGCGCCGATGGCACCGACGTACCGGCAGGTCTGATAAATCCCCGCGGCCACTCCCCTGTCCCCCGGCGCCGCCGACACGTACAGGCCCTGGTTGGAGGCGATGGCGACCTCCCCATACGGCACGCCCATGAGGGCGGTCAGCGCCAGCACCAGCAGTGCGGCGAACGACGCCGTCAGCAGCCACAGCGCCGCTGCCGGCGGCGATCAGCACCCGCCGCACGCCGAACCAGTCGATCGCGCGCGCGGCGAGGGGCGTGACGACGACGCAGTGGCCTCATTCCCACCGAATCCTACTGATTCTGGGGCCAACGAAGCACATTCTCAAAACCGCAAATGCGCTGCGTGTCATATTGATGCTTCAACCATCGACGCTGATATAACTTGCAAGGCAAATGCCACTTTTACCCGCCAGCAGGGGCGGTCGCAGGCTTCCTCCTTCACCGGATGGTCGTCCGCTCGCCCTGACCTGGCACAGAAAAATGAATGGGGAACTAAATGAAAAAGAGCACATCCGTGCTGGCAGTAGCGGCCGTGGTTGGACTTTCAGCGCTGACGGCAACCCCCGCTAGTGCAACAATCGGCGCTTACCCTAACTGCGCTACAGCGAGAGCGGCGGGCGCCTCCGACATTCCGGTGGGGGCACCCGGTTACGGTCCGCACCTCGACGGCGACAAGGATGGCATTGCCTGCGAAAGCCCCGGTGCTGGCGGAACCACCGAGGTCGTCCCCGCTCCCGCCGAAGTCGCCCAGGCTCCTGCGCAGGTGCGCCAGGTGCCCGTCGGTGGCGCTGACACCGGTGTTGCTCAGGAAACGGGCAGCACCATGGGTTTCCTTGCACTTGGGGGCCTCGCCGTGGCAGCAGCAGGCGGAACGATGATCGTGCGGCTTCGCGCGGCCATCCGGGCGTAGAGACTCGGGATCGGAACAGAGCTTCGTATGACTAGCTCAACGAGCGCCCGTCGCAGATGCCAGCTGGCGTCTGCGGCGGTCGCTTTGCTACTTCTCACAGGCTGCGGAACCAGCACTTTGTCGCAAAGCGTCGGCACACCTGCGTCTGTCAATGAGACGGCAGCGGCTTCAGTGCCGGCGTCGCCCAGCCCATCACTGGACGTCGTGGCCGCCTCCGCCCCGGTATCCATCAGCATTCCCTCCGTTGGCACTCAATCCGAGCTCCTGAGTCTCGGTTTGAGGGAAGACGGGTCCCTGGAAGTGCCGCCGGATGGGCCTGGGGCCCCGGCCGCGTGGTACAACGGGTCCCCCACACCTGGCGACCCCGGACCCGCAGTTCTTCTTGGCCATGTGAATGCAACCGACGGAGGACCAGGAGTCTTCGCCAATCTCCGCGATCTCAAGGCGGGCGATCTCATCAGGGTTACCCGGCAGGATGGCACAACGAGAGAATTCACGTTCGATCATGGCGACCAGTACCCCAAGGACGAGTTCCCAACACAGACGGTCTACGGAAATACCGAAGGCCCCGAACTGCGGCTCATAACGTGTGATGGTTATGATCCGGAAACGGGTCAGTTCGACGACAACTACGTGGTCTACGCAAAGCTCGTCGTTTGAAACACGCGCGGTCCAGGTAGGAGCCCAGCGCACAGACCGTCCAGCCCTATTGGGGGATAAGTGGCGCCCGAAGGGCACCACTTATCAGGGCGAAATGGATGGAGGGCGGTGGTACGGCGTTGCTTTCGGACCACCGCCCTCTCTGCCTAGCTTTCCCAACCGGGAACCACGGATCATCCTGGTGTGGTGCACCGCGGCAACGCACATCCGGCCGCCGTTGCTGCCGCCCCGCCGAGGAGTGTGCCGGCGACCTAGCCTACCGCGTCGGCGATGCGTCCTGCTCCCAGCAGGCGTTCACTTCCAGGAAAGGGCCCATTGTCGTGCAAGGAGCCTGAAGTAAGCATTGGTTCTGGCCCAGGAGGTGAATGATGCTCAACGAGACCGACCTCCTGCAGGCTCTGCGGCGTCACTGGGAATACTCGGGCAAGGACGAGGACGTCTCCCACGAGATCTACCACGACGACGCGGTGCTTGAGTTCCCTCAGCCTGGCGAACGGTTCGAAGGCGTGGAGAACTTCCGCGAATGGAGGCGGCAGTACCCGGCGAAGCTCAAGTTCCACACTCGACGAATCACTCACCGTGCCGACCTGGTTGTTGTGGAGAACCTGATCAGCTATGACGGCGCGCCATGGATGTTCACCGTCAGTCTGATGGAGTTCCGGGGCGACCGGGTTGCGCACGAGCGGATCTACATCATGGATGGCTGGGACGCTGCGGAGTGGCGCACGCCATGGCGCGCCGAGCGGTCTGCAGACCCGCCCCCGCCACCTCCCTAGCTCCATAGTTGTGCTCGCTCTCCCCCTAGCTTCCAACGCCGGCCGACGGGGTCCGTGACCCATTCACCTTGACGGTTAACAGTCTTCCGCACCAGATGCTCCTGCCCACCCTTCCCCAGGCTCCGCTTCAGTCCTACAATGGGGCTGGCCGCCTCTGGTGCGGCCCTGCTCACGGATTGCCGTGAAGGCTCTTGCAGGCTTTCAAGGCTGCCCCGCATTCAACGCCACAGGCTGGGGCTGGCACCTTAACTGGCCTTCAAGCAAGGAAGCACGCACATGTTCATTCGCAGATTCATGACAATCCTCATGACCACTCAGAGCTACGACACAGCGGGCTCCGAGCAGGCGATGCCCACAGACAGCAGGCAGGCCCTTGAGGCCCAGACTCAGGCGATTAACGCGCATGACGCCTCGGCCTTTGCCAGCTTCTATGCGGATGACGCCGTCGTCGTTGACCCCCAGTACCCCGAGCCGCTGCGGGGCCGGGCGGCAATCGAACAGGACGCGGCAACGTTCCTCATAGGATTTCCGGACCTTGAATTCTCTCTGATCAACATACTGGTCGAGGATCGCTTGGTCGCTGGCGAGGGCAAAATCACCGGAACCAACAACGGGCCCATCCAGCTGCCCGGTGCGGACGAGATCCCGGCAACGGGCCGACGGCTGGAGTTCCCCATGGCGTTCTTCAGCCGTCTCGACGAGTCCGGCAAAATCATCGAGGAGCGCCGCTACTACGACGTCGCGAGTCAGCAGGAGCAACTCGGGCTGGCCTAGATGCATTAGCAGTGAAAGCTGGGCAGAGGCGCTGGAGTCGGCGGCTGGAGGCCAGTGGCCGACCCCAGCGCCTCAGCCCGAGGCGACGGCCTCGACGGTCGCCTTCTCCGTCGTCGTCATTCTCCGGCGGCCCCGCCCCGGAGCGATATGCGCACTGGTTCGGTAGTGTCGTTCCATGGACAGCGGCACCCTGGTCAATTTCCTGTTGGTCCTCTTTTTTGTGCTGTTGGGAGGAGTCTTCGCCGGCACGGAAATGGCGCTCGTTTCCCTCCGCGAAAGCCAGGTGCGCCGGATGGAAAAGGCAGGAAAGCACGGCGCCAGAATCGCAGCCTTGGCCGGCAATCCCAACCGCTTTCTCTCAACTGTTCAGATCGGCGTGACGCTGTCCGGCTTCTTCTCGGCCGCCTACGGCGCCTCCACGATCGCCCCGGATGTTGAACCCCTCCTCGAAGCCGTGGGATTCGGTCCCGCGGCTGAATCTGTTGCTTTTATCGGCATGACGCTGCTGGTGGCCTATCTTTCCCTGGTGCTGGGTGAGCTGGTGCCCAAGAGGCTGGCCATGCAGAGTGCCGTTGGCTTCACAAAGGTTCTTGCCCCGCCTTTGATCGTCCTCTCGGAATTGATGCGGCCCGTCGTCTGGTTGCTGTCGGTTTCAACCGACGCTGTTGTCAGGCTCTTTGGCGGTGATCCCAAGGTCAAACAGGAGGGCATCAGCGCTGAGGAACTGCGGGAAATGGTGACGCAGAACGACCGGCTGGAGGAGCACAGCCGGAGCATCCTGAATGACGTTTTTCGGGCAGGAAACCGTTCGCTGCGGGAGGTCATGCGCCCCCGCACCGACGTCATCTTCGTCGACAGCGGCATGACTGTTGCGGCCGCTCGCAGCATGCTGAGGGATGCCCCGTATTCGCGCTATCCCGTGATTGGCAGGACCCCGGATGACGTCCTGGGATTCATGCATATCCGTGACCTGATGCCCAGGGATGAACATTATGACGACCGGATGGTGAAGGACATCGTTCGTGAGATTCTCCCGCTGCCGGGAACGAACAAGGTGCTGCCCTCGCTGTCCCGCATGCGCAGGCTGAACCAGCACATCGCTCTGGTGGTCGACGAGTATGGGGGCACGGACGGCATCGTCACTTTCGAAGATCTGACGGAGGAACTGGTCGGTGAGATCTACGACGAGTACGACATCGGGGCTGACCCCGAGGATCGCGTCCACGTGACCGGTGGATCGATTGAGGTCGACGGCGGCCTGATCCTGCAGGAATTCAGGTCGGCGTCCGGTATAGCGCTGCCGGAAGGTCACTACGAAACAGTGGCCGGGTTCGTCCTCGACCGATTGGGTCGGCTTCCTCATGTAGGCGACCGGGTGGAGATGGCAGGCCACGTGCTGACGGTGACGGCGATGGACCGACTGCGGATCGCTCGGATCCGCGTTACCCCCGAGGATGGGCAGCCCGAGGAACTTTGAGCATTTTTGAAGAATGACACGCTGCGCAGCCCGGCTAAGGGCAGCGCTTGCAGTTCGACGTGGCGTTCAGCACCGGACGGCCAGTCCGTCCCGTCGATGGCTACGCCGCCTTCCGCTCCCGCCACAGCAGCGACACCACGAACGTGACCGCGCAGAGGCCCAGCATCACCAGCACCATGCGGCCCCAGTTCTCCTGGTTCACCCCGGTGCCATAGAAGATGCCGATCATCACGGTGGCGCCGATGGCGCCGACGTACCGGCAGGTCTGGTAAATCCCGGCGGCCACTCCCCTGTCCCCCGGCGCGGCGGACACATACAGGCCCTGGTTGGAGGCGATGGCGACCGCCCCGTACGGAACGCCCATGAGGGCGGTCAGCGCCAGGACCAGCAGGACGGCGAACGACGCCGTCAGCAGCCACAGCGCCGCTGCCGCCACAGTAAGCAGTACGACGGCGGCGATCAGCACACGCCGCACGCCGAACCGGTCGATCGCGCGCGCGGCGAGCGGCGTGACGACGACGGACATCGCCGCCAGCGGCAGCATCAGCAGGCCCACCACGCCCGGGTCATAGCCCCCGGCTTCCTGCAGCAGCTGGGGCAGCCCGAAGAAGGCGAAATAGTAGACGCCGCTGAACACCGTGAAGCCCAGGTATACCAGCAGCAGCGGCCGGTTCCTGCCCAGCAGCCGCAGATCCAGGAACGGGCGCTTGAAGCTCAGCTCCCGCCAGGCGAACAGCACGGCCAGCAGCATTGCGCCGCCCAGCAGCCACCAGCGGAACCCGGGCAGCGCGTCCAGCAGTCCCATGAGCAGCAGCACCATGCCGCCTGTGAAGGCGAGGATGCCGGGAATGTCGGAGTCACGCAGCAGGCTGGCGAGGCTGCCCTGCTCCCGCCCGTGGTCATCCGGCGCGAACCTCCGCACCAGGAGCAGGGCGGCGAGGGCCAGCGGCACGTTGATCAGGAACAGCGCCTCCCAGCCGACCAGGCTCACCAGCAGCCCGCCCACCACCGGGCCGACCGCCGCGCCGGATGTGTTGGCCATCTGGATGCGGCCCAGCGGCCGCGTCGTGGACACGTCCGCCTGCCTGGCCAGTTCACCGACCATGACGACGGCGCTCGGGTACGCCGTCGCGGTCCCCAGCGCCATGAGCGCGCGGGCGATGCAGACGAACACGAAGTTGGGCGAGAAGGAAGCCAGCGCGCAGGTCACCGCCACCAGGGCCATGCCCAGCATGAAGAGCCGCCGCGGCCCGAACCTGTCAGCGAGCCGGCCCATGAGCGGCTGGCCTGCGGCCGAGGTGATGTAGAAGGCGGTGATCACCCAGGTGACGGTGGCGACGTCGAGCCTGAAGTCCTCCCGCAGCACCACCAGGGCGACGGCGATCATCGACGAATTCAGCGGGTTCAGCGACGTGCCCAGGCTGAGGCCGGCCACGGCCAGGCCGGTGCGGGGAGAGTTGCTCACGGCAACAGTCTTCCCCAACGGGTGCTTCTCCGCGAATTCCCCTACTTCTTCAGGCCTGGTCCTGGGGCACGGCCAGAACACCTGTGACCCTCAGGTACTGCTGGCCGAACAGAGCGAGTTAAAGCACCAAGCCCAGCGCAAACGGGCCGATCAGCACCGTGAAAATCGTGATCAGAAGGACGCCGACGATATTGAGCACCACACCGCCGCGAACCATCTCGCTGATCTTGACATTCCCGGTGGCGAAAACAATAGCGTTGGGAGGTGTGCCCACAGGCAGCATGAAGGCACAGGTGGCCGCCAATGCCGCCGGAATGAGCAGAGTCATGGGATCGATACCTATCCCGATGGCCACTCCGCCCAGAATGGGTATGAAGGTCGCCGCCGTCGCGGTGTTGCTGGTGATCTCGGTGAGGAGCAGAACGATGAGGACGACCGTGGCCAGCAGCAATATCATCGGCAGCGCTCCGAGACCGCTGACCCGCTCGCCGAACCAGGCGTCCAAGCCAGTACCTGCCACTGCGGCAGCCAGCGAGAGACCGCCCCCGAACAGCAGGAGGACACCCCAGGGTAGACCCTCCTCGGCGTCTTTCCAGTTGAGGGTCATATGCCCCTTCTTGTCACCGGGGAGGATGAAGAGCAGCGCACCTGCTCCGATGGCGATCACGGTGTCGTCGAAAAGGTCCAGCCAGGGCAGCTGCTCGCCGAGATCGCCGATATTGGACAGCAGGCCAGGCACGATCCAGAAGAATGCGGCAGTCGCGAAGACAGCGCGCACTATCTTTTCACCTTGGCTCATCGGTCCGAGAGCAGCGATTTCGTCATTGATCAACTGCTCACCGCCGGGCACCTCGTCCAGTTTGACGCGGAAGATGAGCCTGGTGAGGAGCAACCATGCGAGCCCAAGGAAGACGGCAACGATAGGGACGCCCAGCATCATCCACTGGGCGAATCCGACAGTCTTTCCAAGTTCATCGCTGATGTAGCCGGCCACGATGGCGTTGGGAGGGCTGCCCAGCAGCGTTCCCAGCCCGCCGATAGTGGCGGACCACGCGATCGCCAAGACCAGGGCTACGCCGAAGACGCGCACCTCGCGGTCCTCAACCATTTCACTGATGGCTCTGCCGGCCCGAAGTCCCTCGCCCAGGTCCCTTGAGGCAACGCCGTGGGGGACGGCGGCGCCGGATTTGACGCTGTTCTCCGCCACGAGGGTTAACACGCTCAGCGCAATCGGCAGCATCATCAGTGTGGTGGCAGTGTTGGACACCCACATCGAAAGGAATGCGGTGGAGATCATCAGCCCGAGGATGATTCGGCGTGGATGAGTACCAACACGACGCAAGGTCAGCAGCGCGATCCTGCGGTGCAGGTTCCATTTCTGCATGGCGATCGCGATGAGGAAACCACCCAGGAACAGGAAAACAATCGGATTCGCGTAAGGAGCCGTAGTCTCGGCGATGGTGCGTTGTGTCATCACGGGCATTAGCGCGATCGGCAGCAACGAAGTCACCGACAACGGCACGGCCTCAGTCATCCACCAGACCGCCATGAGCGTCCCGACGCCCGC
The DNA here is from genome assembly GCF_059759125.1 of Arthrobacter sp. GQ119. NCBI lineage: Bacteria > Bacillati > Actinomycetota > Actinomycetes > Micrococcales > Micrococcaceae > Arthrobacter > Arthrobacter sp. GQ119. The sequence goes on from NZ_JCAXEA010000033.1 coordinate 24,712, forward strand.
CACCACCCGTGCGTCATTTGAAAGGTCCGACGTGCCGAGCAGGAAGTAAACAACTATGGCCAGCGCCACTCCCAGGCCCCGCAAAAGCCATGTGCGACCTGGTGGGCGGGAAGGCCCTTTGTCCTCGGGTTCCTGATCGAACTCACCCTGTTCGGGCACGATCTCACCCTGTTCCGGCACGATTCTCTTGGACGGGTCACTCATTTCCGGCCTCCGCACGCCATTGAGTGGTTAGGTTCAAAAAACGTAACAGCTGGGCCGCCGGTCAACAACCCGCCTGCGCTTGAGAGTTGCCGCCGTCAGGCATTCGGGCCATTAGCCCTTTGAACCATTCGCGGTGCGGATTGTCCCAGCCAGGGACGACGCCACTGCCTGAGCCTGAGCGTTCTTCCCTTGTGAGCGCCCAGCCGGGGCAGTAGCATCCCCGCACCTGATGGCTCCGTGGAAGTGGGCACCGATGCGCGATACTGCACACAACACAAGGGACGGCGGGCTCCGCGACCTGGTGACAGAGCTCCTGGGCCTGTGGCTGCTGTGGCACGAGCTGCTGGGCCTCGAAGTGTCGCTGGATGCCCTGGTCAGCCCCACCCACCTGCTGCTCGGCTTCACGGGGCGGCGGCCTGGCTGCCCGTCGTGATGGTTGGCCTGCAGCCGTACGCCATCGCCGGCTCAGCCAGCGGCTGCCCGCGGTCACGGCAGCGATCGCGGCGCTCCTGTGGACGGGCCAGCTCGTCGCCTTCGCGGTGACAGATGCGATCCGCTGGCCGGCTTCGCTCTGGCTGGGGGCGGTGGTGCTCAGCGCTGCGGCTGCCGCGGGCCTTGCCGCCCTCAGTTCCTGGGGGCCGGCGAGTTCCGCGTCGGAGGCCCGTCTGTAAACTGGCGAATGCGACGCGAAACGTTCGCGTAAACGATTCACCGAGGGCGGCAACGATGACGACGATGGTAAAAGTGGCGCAGCTGGCCGGCGTGTCCATCTCCACCGTTTCGCACGTCCTGAACGGCACCAGGCACGTCGGCGACGAGACCCGGCAGCGTGTCCTCAAAGCCATCGAGGAAACCTCCTACCGCCAGGACGCCCTGGCCCGCGCCATGCGGCGCTCCCGGACCGACAGCATCGGCCTGATCGTTTCCGACGGCGGCGAGCCGGCTTTCGCCGAGATGATCCGAGGCGTGGAGGAAACCACCGCCAGCCAGGGCATCACCCTGCTCCTGGCCAATTCCGCCGAGGACCCGGAACGCGAGGCCCGCGCCGTCCGGGCCCTGCTGGAGCGCAGGGTGGACGGCCTGATCCTGGCCCGCGCCGCCGGCTCCGGCCCGGAGGCCCTGGCCGAGTTCGCCAACCAGGACACGCCGCTGGTGCTGATGGACCGGCTCTCCGAGGACCCCTTCGACCAGGTGGGCGTGGAAAACATCGCGCCGATCAAGGAACTGGTCCAGCACCTCACCTCGCAGGGCCACGACCGGATTCTGCTGGTCGCCGGGGACACCCGGGTGTCCACGCTGCGGGAACGGCACAGCGCCTTCCAGGACGCCATGACGGCAGCCGGCATCCCGCCGTCGGACCAGCTCACCGTCACCGCCGCCGGCCAGGAAGGGGCCGACGCCGGGATAGAGGCAGCGCTGTCAGCAGCCGCGCCGCCCACCGCAGTCATCGCATGCAGCACCGTGCTGGCCGCTGCCGCGCTGCGGCGCATCCAGCAGCGGGGACTTCGGATGCCCGACGACATCGCCTTCGCCACGTTCGACGGCTTCGCCTACGCGGATCTGTTTCAGCCCCGGCTCACCACCGTCCGCCAGCCGGCATTCGAGGTGGGTGCCACGGCCGCCGAGCTGCTCACCAAGCGCATCGCCGACAAGTCGGCCGAGACCTCCGTTGTCCGGCTGGCGCCGACCATCGAATACCGCGCCTCCACCGGCCCGAGCCCAGCCTCCTAAAGGCTGAGGCCCGGGCTCGGCAGCTAGATGGGGCTGCCGAACTCGCGGATTCTAATTCCGGTGAAGTCCGCCGGGCCGCCGTCGGCGTAAAACGAGATACTGGTGTCGACGTCGGCGAAATGCACTTGCTGCGAAAGCACCGTGTGCCCGGCGTTCACGAACACTTCGACGCTCTGTGTATCCACGAAGATGCGCAGGTGCACCGATCTCGCGTTGGCGTCAATAGGCGCGGCAGCACGCGAGTAAGGCGCGAGCGAGTAGCCGTTCTGGTCCGAGGGCGCACGGTCGACGTAGAGCTCTTCGCCGTACTTGCCAACATTCGTATGACGCAATCCGTCCATGGAGCGGCCGACCGAGACCCCAACGTTCGTAGCCGCGTCCCAAGAGATGTCGAGCTCGAGCTCGTAGGCGCGCCCACTCCACGGCAGCACGGAACTGCCGTTGACCGTGCGATCAGGGAACGTGGTTGTCGCGGTGACGTAGCCCGAAAGCGCCTCAACGGGGGCGCTGAGCAAGCTGTACCAGCCGCCCGACTGGTGCTCGAGCCGCAGTTCCCGCACGATCGAGTTCTGCCCGTTGTACCCGTCGGATGCATCGGTGGGTACGTCCCGGGCCGCGTACTTCCAGTTGTTCATCCAGGCGATTGCAAGGCGTTTTGTCTCTGGCGCCTCGACCGATGGCCACGTGACAGCTGCGTACCAGTCCCAGCCCCAGTCGAGCCACTGCGGTGTGAGGTTGTCGGCGATAAACGCCGTGCCGTTCCAGGCGCCAGTCCAATACGCATAGGTCATCGGCAGGCCGATGCTGTAGGCATCCATGCTCGCGCCGAGCACCCAATGCCGAGTGCCGTCGCCGGCGGTCATCTCGAACAGATCGGGGCACTCGATCCCGCCGAGCGCATGGTTCGGGTAATCGAAGTTGGATTTCCACTGCCAATTCCGCAGGTTCGGCGAGGTGTAAAAGGCCGCGTAGCGTGCCCGTCCGATCACGCACACCCATTCGCTGCGTACCTCGTCCCAGTGGATTTTGGGATCGCGGAACCACTCTGCGTTTTCGATCTCGGCTGGTGTCGTGGCGGTGCGGCCGTCGGTGTTGGCGATCACCGGGTCGGGGAGGGCGGTGAAGGTGTAGCCGCCGTCGGTTGACCAGTAGAGGTACTGCTCCTGATACTTGCGGATCCCGTCGGTTGGCTGTGTCGCAAGTGCGATCACCGCCCCGGCCCCGAAGCCAGCGGTGTTGGCGGCGTCGACGACGACCGATCCCGACCACACCGGGAAATCGGGCTGCAAGGGCATCACCACGCCCTGGTGGGTGAACGACACGCCATCACTGGTCGTGGCGTGATCCCATCCGCCCGGGCCGTTATTCTGCCCGGAGTGCAGGTAGTAGAGCTGATAAGCGCCGTTGGTATGTACGGGGCGCTGCGGGTCGCACAGCCAGCCCGAGGGCGGAGTCATATGATAGACCGCCCGCAGGGATGACTGGGCGTGCGCTGCCGGTACGGCGCTGCTGGCGAAAAGGGTAAGGGCCCCGACGCCTGCACCCTGCAGGACAGAGCGTCGTGAGGTTTCGTGCCTCATAAATTGGTTTCCTCTCAAGGTTCGGCGGGCGCCATAGCCAGCTGAACGTGGTGGTAGCGGAGGCGCATCGGGGTGGGACACGGGAAGATCCCGGGCAGCAACACTGCACGCTCTTCGGGGGGTGAGAAACGTCGGCCGGGTGTCCCTGAAAATGCCGCCGCTCAGTGTCGTCGGGCGTGGGACTCACCGGTTACGCAGGACGATAGTCGGATTCGGAGGCCGTGGTCAAGCGTTTAATCACCAGTTTTTCACTTTCCCGGAACGGCACGGTGCACTCACGGTCTTGCCGAGCTGAGAGCACCGGAAGCAAAAGAGAAAATTTGCTAAAACGCTTGATCACCCAGCGCATTAACGCTACCTTCCTAGTGATCAAACGCTTTAGCAGAATGGACATCAGCGCAGATGAAACGCTCAGTCTTCTTCCAGCCCAACGACGGATGGGTTGGGGACCTTATCCCCTTCGAGAAGGATGGAGAGTTCTGGCTCTTCTACCTTCACGAAGACCGCTCGGATCCGAAACCCGGGACCTCATGGAACCTCGTCACCACCAAGGACCTCACGCAGTTTGAGGACCACGGCGTTTCCTTGCATCACGGCAGCGAAACCGATCTCGACTTTAATGCCTACACGGGCAGTATCGTCGTCGACGATACCGGCATTCACCACCTGTTCTACACAGGCCAGAACCCCCGGAATCTCGGCCCTGACGGTCTGCCCCTGCAGCTGGTCATGCACGCCTCGAGCACTGATGGCATGCAGACGTGGGTGAAGCACCCGGAACTCACGTTTGGCGCTCCGGAGGGGTATGAGTCCGGGGACTGGCGGGATCCCTTCGTGTTCCGGGATGAAAGCAAGGACCAGTGGCGGATGCTGTTGGCGGCACGGCATTCCGACGGGCCGGAACGGCGCCGGGGTGTCATCGCCCAGTGCGTGTCCGGTGACCTGATGACCTGGCAGCACGCCGAACCCTTCTGGGATCCGCGCCGCTACATTACGCATGAATGCCCCGACGTGTTCGCTTGGGGCGACTGGTGGTACATGGTGTACTCCGAGTTCTCGGAATCGTTCACTACCCGGTACCGCATGGCCAAGAGCCCCGACGGGCCGTGGATCGTGCCGAACCTGGACAGCATCGACGGCCGCGCGTTCTACGCCTCCAAGACAGCAGAGCGCGAGGGGCGCCGCTTCTTCTTCGGCTGGATCGCCAGCAAGGAAGACGACACCGATCAGGGACCTTGGCAGTGGGCCGGCACGATGGCCGTTCTGGAAGCCCGCCAAAATCCGGACGGAACTCTGGGATTTTCTTTCGCCGATGAGCTTGTGGGCAGCTTCTGGGAAGACATCCCGATATCCCTGACCAGCGACCTGCCGACACGGCTGGACGTACCGGACGGGTATGCCGCTGTCATATCCGACGAAGAACTGCCCAGCCAGTTCTACGCCAAGGCAGTGCTGGACATCGCCCCTCACACCAGCGAATGCGGGCTGTTGCTGCGCTCCAGCCAGGACGGGGACCAGTCCTACATTCTGCGCTTGGAACCGAAACGTGGCCGGCTCGTCTTCGACCGCTGGCCGCGGGCCATCACAGGAGAGGCTCAATGGCACGTGTCCGGGGACGTTCCGTTCGACATCGAGCTGGAGCGCCCGTGCCACCTCGCTCCGGGCGAGCACACCCTGGAGGTCATCGTCGACGGCGACCTGTGCGTCGCCGTCGTCGACCGGCAGGTGGCTCTCAGCACCCGGGTCTACGACCTGCCCGCGGGACGGATCGGCCTTTTCACCGGCGAAGGATCCGCCACCGTCACCGAACTTGAGATACGTAAGCGCACCGACACCTGAATATCGCCCACCCCAACCTCTGTTCCAATCAAGGGAGATTGCCGTAATGAAAAAACTGATCCGTGCTGCCGCCGTCGCCGCCGTCGCAGCCTTGGCATTGACAGCCTGCGGCGGCGGAGGGTCCAGCGACCCTTCCAACGTCAGCCCCACCGGGGAGATCAAAGCCCGTGAAATCTCGTGGCTGCTTTCCCGGCCGGCTGACGGGGCCGTCATCAACATCATGAAGAAGCTCGCCGACGAGTACGCCAAAGACCACCCGGGCTTCGCGCTGAACCTCATCACCACCCCCGACCGGCCCTCATACATCCAAAAGCTTGAGACGCTGGCCGCAGCCAACAAACTCCCCGAGCTCTTCGACACCGATGCCACGCCTTTCGCCCAACAGCTGGCCAAACAAGGGAAAATGGTCGACGTCGAAAAGCTGCTGAAGTCCCTGGACGTCTACGACGACTACCGGCCCAGCGCGCTGGACTATCAACGGTTCGACGACGGGTCCCTGAATATGATTCCGTTCCAGTTCGAGCTGGAGTTCGTCTGGTACAACAAGGCCCTGCTGCAGAAGGCCGGGGTCTCCGTGCCGAAGTCCCTCGATGACATCCCCGCCATGTGCACCGCCCTGCGCGCTGTCGGCATCACACCTATTGCCATCGACGGCCAGGACCAATGGCCCCTGGAGCGGTATATCGCCTACCAGCCCTTCCGTGAAGCCGGGCCGGACTTCATTCAGAAGCTCAAGAAGGGCGAAGCGAAGTTCTCTGACCCTGCAGGGCAGAAGGCAGTCGAATGGCTGGCGTCGCTCGGCAAGGCGAAGTGCTTCCAGGACGGCTTCTCATCCCAGGGCTACTCCGATGCCCAGAACCAGTTCACCTCCGGACAGGCAGCGATGTACAACATCGGTACCTGGGAACTGCCAAGCCTGGCGACGGACAAGCTGAATCCTGAAGTGCGTGGGGACATCGACTTCTTCACCCTTCCCACGACTGCAGGATCCGTCACGGCGGCCAATGAGTTCGTCTCCCCGTCCGGGATCGGCATGGCCGTCAACTCCAAGGCCTACGACCCGCTCGTGAGTGACTTCCTGAAGTTCGCCCTGACGAAGTATCCGTCCGAATACGCGGCCACCGGTGCCCTGTCGCCGACCACCAACGTCGAGACGGCCGTACCGGCCAACGCCACGCCCTTGTACAAGAAGGCCCTGGAGAAGGCCAACGACCTCGGGGACAAGCAGGCCATGCCGTGGGACACGCAGCTCGACCCGACCACCAACGGCAGGCTGCAGCAGGAGCTCGTGCTCCTGGTCCAGGGCAACATCACGCCCGAACAGTTCACCCGCACGATGGACAGCACCATCGGACAGAACGCCCCGAAGTTCTTCAAGTAATCACAGCGGTGGGGGCTACGGCCCCCACCCGAAAGGCCCAGCCATGCTCCCCAACAGGTCACGACTCTCTGTCCTGGTCTTCCTGCTCCCACCCCTGCTGCTGTACGGCGTCGCAGTGCTGTTCCCCATCATGCAGTCGCTGTTTCTTAGCTTCTTTTCCTGGAACGGCATCAGCGACATGGAGTTCGTGGGGCTCGCCAACTACGTGCGGATGCTCACGGCAGACGACATCTTCTGGCGCTCCTTCTTCAACGCCCTCGGATATCTCGCCATCTGCCTGGTACTGCAGCTCGGCGGCGCCCTGCTCGTCGCCAGCCTCCTCACCTCAATGCGACGCGGCCGCGAGCTCATCAAAACCCTCTACCTCCTGCCGGCGGTGATCTCCACCGTGGCTATCGCGTTCCTCTTCGTGCGCATCTACTCGATCGAACCGGTGGGCCTTCTCAACCAGCTCCTGCACTGGATCGGCCTCGGCGCACTTGAACGCCCCTGGCTCTCGGACATCAACAGCGTCCTCGCCGCAGTATCGGCCCCGGAAGGCTGGCGGTTCACCGGCCTTTACATGCTCATCATCTACGCGGCGCTGCTGTCCGTCCCGCAGGAACTTGAGGAAGCCGCCCGCCTCGACGGCGCCTCGCGGTGGCAACTGTTCACCAAGATCCGTTTCCCCCACATCATGCCCGTCTGGATCACCACCACGATCATGGCAACCACTTACGGCCTGCGCGGATTCGACATCCCGTACCTCATGACGAACGGCGGGCCCGGACAGTCCTCGGAGCTCCTGACCACCTACATGTACAAGACGGCCTTCACGAGCACCGACTTCGGATACGCCAGCACCATCGCCGTCTTCATCGTCGTCGAGTGCCTGGTCGCCGTCGGACTCATCCTCTTCATGCTCAAACGAAAGGCGGACGCATGACCGCGCAAGCAGCTCCTGTTACAAGGCCCCTTGCGGCCCCACCAGACAGCCCGCCGCCACTCCGCAGGCGGCGGGCGCCCAGCCTCCACAGCACGCTGTCAAAGGTGATCATCGCCCTCATCGTCATCGTGCAGGTCTACCCTCTGGCCTGGCTCTTCATCACGAGCCTGCGCACCGAACATGACTTCGCGACCGGCGACCCTTTCGCGCTCCCCAAGGCGATCACGTTCGATAACTACGCCCGCGCCTTCGAAACGGGCAACCTCGGACTGAACATCCTCAACAGCTTCATCGTCACGATGGGCGCCAACCTCCTGATTGTGCTCCTGGGCATGATGGCCGCCTACGCCCTGCAGGTCCTCGGCTTCCGCTTCAGCAAATTCGTCCGCAGCCTTTTCCTGATCGGCATCATCGTGCCCGTGCAGATCGCGCTTGTGCCGCTCTTCATCGACTACTCGACCATCAACCTGCTCGACACGTACCCATCGATGATCATCCCTCTGGCCGGCTTCGCCCTTCCGATGTCGATCTACCTTTTCTCCTCGTTCTTTGAGTACATCCCGCGGGAAACGTACGAGGCCGCCTCTCTTGATGGAGCAGGTCCGTACCGCATCTTCGGACTTATCACCCTCCCTCTTTCGGTGAATACCGTCGTGACAGTCGTGCTGGTCAACAGCATCTTCATCTGGAACGACTTCATTTTCGCCAACACCTTCGTCCTCTCCGAGGAACTGAAGACCATTCCGCTGGGCCTGCAGAACTATATCGGCGCGATGGGCAAGACAGACTGGACAGCCACGTTCGCGGCCGTCTGCGTCACCATCACGCCCCTGCTGCTGGTGTTCCTCGTGCTGAACAAAGCAATGATCCAAGGCCTGGAAAGCGGGGCGACGAAGGGATGACGGCCACGGCAGACGGATATACTCCTGATGGAGGGCACATGATTTCGCAGGAGAAAAATTCAGGCAAAGCGGCCACCCCCGACGTTCCTGTCAGAACGGGCCCCGCACATCCAGTCACCCTCCGCGAGGTTGCTGAAGCAGCCGGCGTGTCCACCGCCACGGTCTCGCTGGTCATCAACAAGAAGAAGAATGCCCGCATTGCGGATGAGACGCGGCAACGAGTCAACGACGCGATCCGGCAGCTCGGTTACCGCCCCAACGCATTGGCCAAGACCCTGGTCAGCGGCACCTCACGGTTCATCGGGCTGGTCGCAGACGGCGTCGCCACCACCCCCTTCGCCGGCCAGATCATCCACGGCGCCCAGGACGAAGCCTGGAAACACGGGTACGCCCTTCTTATCGCCAACACCGAAGGCAACCGCGAGCTTGAAAAGGACGCCATCGCCATGATGCTCGAATACAAGGTGCGCGGAATCCTCTATTCCACCTGGTTCCATCGGCCAACCGACATCCCGGACACCTTGCGCGAAGCGGACTTTGTCCTCGTCAACTGCTTCTCTCCCAAGCCCGGGGCGGCCCGCGCTGTCGTACCCGACGAAGTACAGGGTGGGCACTCCGCCACGGAAATCCTGCTTCGCGGCGGCCACCGGCGGATCGCTTTCATCAATGCCACCATCCCCGCGCCTGCCAAGGACGGACGGCTACAGGGCTACAAAGATGCCCTGGAGGCTGCCGGAATTCCATTCGACTCCGACCTGGTGATGGAAGCCTATCCGGATCAGGAAGGCGGATACGGGGCTACCGACGAACTGCTCAAGCGCCGCGTCACAGCCGTGTACTGCTACAACGACCGTATGGCCATGGGACTTTACGACGGCCTGCGGGAAAATGGGCTCTCCATCCCGAACGACATTGCCGTCGTGGGTTTCGACAACCAGGAAGTCATCGCCGCTCACCTTCGCCCGCCGCTGTCCACGGTTTCCCTGCCCCACTACGAACTCGGTGCGGCAGGAGTGCGCATGCTGCTGGGCCTGGACGGCGCACCGAATGACTCCGCCGTGAAGATCGCATGCCCCGCAATCGAGCGCGCTTCTGTTGCAGTTCACTCATCCGCATAGGTTCTAAGCACGCCCGACGGCGGCGCGTCCCCCTGAGTGGGGGCGCGCCGCTTCGCGTCCGGGGTCAGCCGCAAACCACCCTGAGCTGAAAAATCTCACGTCTCCTTCTGTGACCCATTGCACATCGAAACGTTTGCCCCTACTATCGAAACGTTCGCGCAAACGTTTTTCTGGAAGGAGGCGCAATGGCAACCATTGTGGACGTCGCATCGCTTGCCGGCGTTTCGACGTCGACCGTGTCGCACGTCCTCAACGAAACCCGGCACGTTAAACCCGATACCAAGGCCCGCGTCATGAGCGCGGTGCAGGCCACGGGCTATCGGCGGGACGTGCTGGCCCGTTCCATGCGCCGCGCCAGGACAGACTCCATCGGCCTCGTTGTCTCGGACGCCGGGGAGCCGGCCTTTGCGGACATGGTGCACGGCGTGGAGGAGGCCGCCGCACAACTCGGCCTGTCCCTGCTGCTGGCGAACTCGGCGGAAGATCCCGCCAGGGAGCGCGCCGCCGTGGAGGCACTTCTGGACCGCCGCGTGGACGGCCTGATCATCGCGCGGGCAGCCGGCTCACAGGCCGGGCTGCTTGAGCGGATCCGGAACGAAAAGAAGCCCCTGGTGCTGCTGGACCGGCTCTCGGACCTGGACGTGGACCAGGTGGGGGTGAACAACCAGGCCGCCATGGCAGCCCTGGTTGACCACCTCACGGACCGCGGCCACGAACGGATCATGCTCATCTCGGGCGATCTGCGGGTCTCATCGCTCCGCGAGCGCCATGACGGTTTCCGTGCCGCCATGTCGAAGCGGGGCCTGGAGGTACCGGCCAGCCTGCTGTGCGAAGGCACGGTGACAGCGGCGGCGACGTTCGACCGGGTCCGGCCGCTGCTTGTCGGCTCCGGCGCGGGTCCGACGGCGATCCTGGCCTGCAGCACCGTGTTGGCGGCGGGAGCCCTCCGTGCAGTCCAGCACCAAGGGCTGCAGGTGCCCGGGACCATGGCCTTCGCCACGTTCGACGGATTTACCTACCCGGACCTGTTCCAACCCCAGATCACCACCGTACGCCAACCGGCATTCCAGCTCGGTGAGAACGCCGTGGGTTTACTCATGCGGCGCCTCGAGGACCCCTCCGCCCCCACCAGGATCCTGCGGCTCGAATCCGAGATCGAGTTCCGCCGCTCCACCGAACAACACCTCCACCAGTAACTGCTCTACATACCCCATCGCATTCCATCAGCGCACCCCGCGCCGCATGCAAAGGAGCATCACATGAGAAAAGCAGTCCGGACCACCATCGCCTCGGCGGCAGCCGCGGCCCTGCTGGCCCTTACCGCCTGCGGAAGCGCCACGGATTCCGCGGCACCGGCGGCAGACGGACCCTACTCCGCCCCCGCGAAGGACATCACCGCCACCATCTCCGTTTCGAACTGGGGCGACCCGGGAGACAAAGCCGTGTATGACGGCGTCGCCGAACGCTTCAAGGAGAAGTACCCGAACGTGACGGTGAACAACAACTTCACACCCATCACCACCTGGACCGAATACGTCAACAAGCTCGTCACGCAGGCCGCCGCCGGGCAGGCCCCGGACGTCATCAACATCGCCACCGAAGGCGTGGAGCTGGGCCTGGCCAACGAGCTGTTCACTCCCCTGGACGGCTTCCTCAAGAACGACCCCGAAGCGGCGTCCCTGCGCAAGGACATCGATCCGAAGCTGCTCGAAGGGTTCAGCAAGGACGGCTCCACCTACCTGATGCCCAACACGTTCAACACCATGGTGATTTACTACAACACCAAGATGTTCGAGGCGGCAGGCATCGAGCGGCCCAGCGATGACTGGACCTGGGACGACTTCCTGGCGATCGCCAAGAAGCTGACCACCGGTTCAGGCGCCAACAAGGTCTACGGCTTCGCCATGCCGTACTACTCCTTCGGCATCACCCCGTGGCTGTACTCCAACGGCACGTCGATGATGAGCGAGGACCTCCAAACCGCCCAACTGACAGACGGGAAGGTCAAGGAAACGGTGGGCTGGGTACGCGACCTTGTCACCGAGCACGGAGTGTCGCCGCAGCCCAAGGGATCTGACCCGTACCAGCTCTTCCCCGCCGGCAAGGCAGCCATGACCGGCGCCGGGCACTTCGTCACCGGCGGCTTCGAAAAGGCAGGCTTCGAAGACTACGACATCCTCCCGTGGCCGAAGGGAACCACCAAGTCCACGGTCTTCGGCGCCGGAGCGTTCGCCGTCTCCAAGACCTCCAAGAACCCGGAACTGTCCTGGGAATTCATCAAGATGCTCACCGACCAGCAGACGCAGAAAAAATGGGCCGACGCCGGCGCCGCCGTTCCGTCCACCAAGACTGCCGCTTCATCACCGGAGTTCCTGGCCTCCCCCAAGCACGCGGCAGAGTTCTACAACTCCCTCTCCTACGCCAAGCCCGTAGCCGCCCCCCGGGCCTACAACGTGCTGGATCCGGCGTTCATGCGGGCCATGGACGAGATCATGTCCGGCCAGGACATCGGCTCCTCACTGGAGAAGGCCCAAAAGGACGTTGAGGAGGCACTGCAGCAATGACATTGACCGCCCCCACAACCCAGCTGCCCGCTGCGCCCCCAACGGCGCGCGGGGGCCGCCCCGGGCACCGCAGCGCGGCCCGCCGTCGGGAAGCCCTCACGGGATACGCGTTCACGGCACCCACCGTCATCGGGTTCCTGGTTTTCGTCCTGGGACCCCTGCTGGCGGCCCTCTACCTGAGCCTCACCAAATACAACATCCTCACGGCACCCAAGTTCGTCGGCCTCGACAACTACATCCGCATGTTCCGGGACGAACGCCTGGCCACAACGTACGGCAACACGGTCCTCTACGTAGGCGCCGCCGTCGTCCTCATCAACGGTTTCGCGCTCCTGTTCGCAGTCCTGATCAACCAGCGGCTCCCTCGGCCCCTGACGTATGTCTTCCGCTCGGCGTACTTCTTTCCGTACCTGGTGGCCCTGGTCTACGTGTCCATCATCTGGCAGGCACTGTTCCAAAAGGACACCGGCATCCTGAACTACTACCTCACCGCGATGGGCGGGGAACGGATCGACTGGCTCAACAGCTCGGAGTTCTCCAAAGCATCCGTGATCATCGTGGATACCTGGCGGAACGTGGGGTTCGCGATGCTGATCTTCGTGGCGGCGCTGCAGGAAGTCCCCAAGGACATGGTGGAGGCTGCCCGCATGGACGGTGCCAACGAGTGGCAGGTCTTCCGCCGGATCGTCCTGCCGATGATCAGCCAAGCCACCTTCTTCAACATCACCATCACCATCATCGGCGCCTTCCAGATCTACGAATCGATCATCGTGCTCACCCGGGGAGGCCCGGGTGACGCCAGCCGCAGCGTGGTGATGTACATCGCCGAAGTGGCCTTCAACAAGTTCGATATGGGCTACGCCTCAGCCATCGCGGTCACCCTGTTCCTCATCATCATGCTGGTGACGCTGGTGCAGTTCCGCCTCAGGAAGTCATGGGTGAACAATGAGTAACCTCAACGTCCCGGTCCTCCCCTCCCGCAAAAGCAACGGAAAAGCCGTACGACGGCGGCCCGGCGTCGGGAAGTCCATTTCAGTTGCGCTGCTGGTCATCGGGGCGGTGGGAATGATCGCACCCTTCCTCTGGATGTTCACCACGTCGCTCCGCGACGCCAGCCACGCCTACGACCTGCCGCCGCAGTGGCTGCCCACCGAATGGGACTGGTCCAACTACGCCGCGGCGGTCAACGGGCCGGTGCCCATCCTGCGGAACATGCTCAACAGCGCCCTCATCGCCATCGCCGTCAGCATCGGCATGATCATCACGGCGCCGATGGCCGGCTACGCCTTCGCCAAGCTGGAATTTCCCGGCCGCAACTCGATCTTTGTGGGCCTGCTGTCCTCGCTGATGGTTCCGGCGCAGGTGACCATCATTCCGCTGTTCCTGCTGATGCGGACGTTCGGCCTGCTGGATAACCCCCTCAGCCTGATCCTGCCCGGCATCACCGGAGCACTGGGCGTCTTCCTGCTGCGGCAGTTCTTCCTGGGGCTGCCGCAGGAAATCATCGACGCCGCCCGCATGGACGGCGCCACCGCCTGGCAGACGTACCGGCTGATCGCGCTGCCGCTGGCCAAGAACGCCGTGAGCACCCTGGGCGTCATCACCTTCCTGGGCAGCTGGAACGCATACTTCGCGCCGTCGATCTTCCTCAACAGCACGGACACCGCCACCCTGCCGCTGGGCCTGGTCCTGATGCTCGGCCCCTATGGTGCCGGGAACGTGGCCCAGGTGATGGCCGCAACCACCATCGCCATCGCCCCGGCGCTCATCGTCTTCCTCGTGGCCCAGCGGTGGATCATCGCCAGCCTCACCCAATCAGCCGTCAAGGGCTAACCACCACCTCTCTTACGAAAGGCACCACCTCCATGGCCTCATCGCCCCGCTCCGGCCTGCTCTCAAGCCTGACCAAGCTCTCCACCGCCCGCACGGCCCGTGCCTCCAGCTGGGACCAGACCGGCCGCAACCGCGACAACTGGATCGTCATGCCCGGCGAGGAACGCGTCCTGGCGGACATCGAGGGGCCGGGCGCCATCACCCACATCTGGATGACCCAGTCCTGCCGGATCCAGCCCGGCCCCGGCCAGATCTCCCCGGAACTCGTGGGCGTACCCATGCTCGAAATCCACAACGCCCTGGGCGTCAGCTGGGAAGTGGTGGACCCGGACTACTACCGCAAGATCGTCCTCAAAATGTACTGGGATGACCAGGAGACGCCGAGCGTCATCGCGCCCCTGGGTGACTTTTTCGGCCTGCTGAACTCGCTGTCCGGCTCCTACGATTCCCTCCCGCTTTCCGTCTCGGCCAAGGAGGGTGAAGTGAACACCTTCGGCGGCAGCGCGGCCTTCAACAGCTACTTCGAGATGCCCTTCAACTCGCGGGCGAGGATCGTCGTCGAAAACCAGAACGACATCCCCTACCTGCAGTACTTCTACATCGACTACGAGCTCTACACCGAGCCCCTGCCCGAGGACACCGCCTACTTCCACGCCCACTGGCGCAGGCAGAAGCCCAATGCCGGATGGGGCCCGGACCTGCAGACCAACAGCATCGAGGTGGCCATCCCCAACCTCACCGGCGAGGACAATTACGTGGTCCTGGAAACCGAGGGCCAGGGGCACTACGTGGGGTGCAACCTGGCCGTCCGCCACTTCCAGGGCTCCTGGTGGGGCGAGGGTGACGACATGATCTTCATCGACGACGATACATGGCCGCCCAGCCTGCACGGCACCGGCATGGAGGATTACTTCGGCCACGCCTGGGGCATGCAGCACAACGCCTTCCTCATGAACGGCACCATGGTCCACGAGGAAAACGTGCCGGGCTTCCACCACAGCTACCGCTTCCACATGACGGATCCCATCCGGTTCCAGAAGCGCATCAAGGTCACGTTCGAGCACGGCCATGCCAACCACCTCTCCGATGACTGGTCCTCCACTGCCTACTGGTACCAGACCCTCCCCTCCCCCGTCCTGGACATCGGCCCCGCGGAGGAGCGCCTGCCGCTGCGGCCGCGTGAGCAGGTGGAGGAAGTCCCGCTCCCGGACCTGACGCCGGCCCAGCAGGCCGCCCGCGACGCCTCCGCTGCACGGATGAAGCAGTTCACCGAAACGCGGGACGCAGTCCGGAACGGGCGCAGGGCAGAAATTGACGCATGGGAGAAGGCCAACGCCGAGCAGGCGCGGGAAGTCCGGCAACGCTTCCTGGCTGCCAACAGCGTCCTGGCCCAGTGACCCCACAATCACCGAAAAGCAGAAAAGGATCAGCATGAACACGCAGGAACCGCGGCCCGCCTTCCACTTCACAGCCGCCGAAGGGTGGATCAACGATCCCCTTGGAGTGACCTGGAAGGACGGCCAGTACCACCTCTTCTACCAGTACGTTCCGGACCGCACCACGTGGGCCTCCAACTGCCACTGGGGCCACGCCACGTCCCCGGACATGATCGCCTGGACCGAGCAGGGCGTCGCCGTGGCTCCCGGGGACGGGGACGATGGCGTCTGGTCGGGTTCCATTGTCACCGGTGAGGATCGTGCCGCGACCATGTTCTACACGTCGGTCACCGAACCGGACATCGGCGTCGGCACCGTCCGCACTGCAACTCCGGACGACGCCTCCTGGACCACGTGGACCAAGGGTGCGAAGCTGATGACCGCGCCGGATCTTGGCGTGGTGGCCTACCGCGACCCGTTCGTTTTCCGCGACGGCGTGCACTGGCGGATGTTCGTGGGCGCCGGGCTGGAGGGCGGCACCGCCGCCGCCATTTCCTACAGCTCCCCGGACCTTTCGCGGTGGACACTGGACGGCATCGCCGCGCAGCGCACCGGCACGGAGACGGAGCCTGTTTGGACCGGCACCATGTGGGAGTGCCCCCAGCTGTTTGAGATCGGCGGCTCCCACGTCCTGGTCACCTCCGTCTGGGAGGACGACGTGCTGCACTATGTGGCCTACGGCGTGGGAACCTACTCCGACGGGAAGTTCACCGCGCGTTCCTGGGGCCAGCTCAGCTTCGGCAAGAGCTACTACGCGCCGTCGTTCTTCCGGGACAAGGACGGCACCCCGTCGCTGATTTTCTGGATCCGCGGCGTGATCAGCCGCGAGGGGCGGTGGGCCAGTGCCCTGAGCATTCCGCACACCCTGACCCTCGACGGCGACACCCTGGTGGCCACCCCGCACGCCGACCTCGCGCGGTACTCCCAGCCGGGGCACCTGGAGCAGATGGGCGCCACGGTTTGCGAGACCGTGCTCGACGGCGGTGCGGACCTGCGGTGCACCGTCGCCGCCGGGACGGCCCTCCGCCTCGCCACCCTGGACGGCCCCCTGGCCACCGTGCGGCACGACGGGGAAGGCATCCGCGTGACGGCCCCCGGAAACACCGATTTCGCCGACGCGTTTCTGCCGGCGGACGCGGGGGCCGAACTCCGGGTGATCATCGACGCCGGGGTGCTGGAACTCTCCGGCCGGCAAGGAATCATGGCGGTCCCGCTGCCCGTCATGCACTCGCCGGTGACGCTGACCGTGAGCGGTGCCTCCGGCACGCCCCTGCTGCGCACGGTGACGAGGCCGGCGCCTCGGGCGGCGGACCTGCATCTTGCTGCCACGTCCCTGCCGTACCTCCGCGGATAGCCCCGAACCCCTGCCGCCGTGAACCTCCCTTCATGGAGGCTGCGGGCAGCAGCGGAACAAGCTCAACCAGCTGCGGCTAGTTGGAGGGGAAGTTGTAGGAGGCGCCGGAGGCCTGGGCGGGTTCGGGCCAGCGGGAGGTGACGACCTTGCCGCGGGTGTAGAAGGAGACGCCTTCGGGGCCGTAGATGTGCTTGTCGCCGAAGAGGGAGGCCTTCCAGCCGCCGAAGGAGTGGTAGGCCACCGGGACGGGCAGCGGGACGTTGATGCCGATCATTCCGACGGTGACGGAGCGCTGGAACTTCCGCGCGGAGGCGCCGGAGGAGGTGAAGATCGCCGTTCCGTTGCCGTAGGGGTTGGAGTTGATCAGCCTGATGCCCTCGTCCAGGTCGTCCACACGGACGACGACGAGGACGGGTCCGAAAATCTCCTCGGTGTAGGCGGTCATCTCGGTCTTGACGTGGTCGATCACGGTGGGGCCGACCCAGAAGCCGTCTTCGTGGCCGGGGACCACGAGGTCGCGGCCGTCCACCACCATCGCGGCGCCGGCGGCTTCGGCTTCGCTGACGATCTTGACGATGCGTTCCCTGGAGGCCGGGGTGATGACCGGTCCCATTTCGGCGCCGGGGGCGGTGCCGTTGTCGACCTTCACGGCCTGGGCACGCTCCTGGACTTTCTTGACCAGCAGCTCGGCGGCGTCCCCGACGGCGACGGCGACGGAGATGGCCATGCAGCGTTCGCCGGCGGAGCCGAAGGCGGCGGCGGCGAGGTGGTCCGCGGCGTTGTCCAGGTCGGCGTCGGGCAGCACGATGGCGTGGTTCTTCGCCCCGCCCAGGGCCTGGACGCGCTTGCCGTGCTTCGTGGCGGTTTCCTGGACGTACTTGGCGATCGGGGTGGAGCCGACGAAGGAGATGCCGTCCACGTCCGGGTGGGTCAGCAGTCCGTCGACGGTTTCCTTGCCGCCGTGCAGGACCTGGAACACGCCGTCGGGCAGGCCCGCGGTCTTCCACAGCCTGGCCAGCAGCATGGAGGCGGAGGGGTCGCGCTCGGAGGGCTTAAGGATGAAGGCATTACCGGTGGCGATCGCCATCGGCGCCATCCACAACGGCACCATGACGGGGAAGTTGAACGGTGTAATACCCGCCACCACCCCCAGCGGCTCCCGGAAGGAGAACACGTCGATACCCGTGGAAACCTGGTCCGAAAAGTCGCCCTTGAGCAGCTGCGGGATACCGCAGGCGAACTCGACCACCTCCAGGCCCCGGGCGATCTCGCCCTTCGCATCGGAAAGGACCTTGCCGTGCTCGGCCGTGATCAGCTCAGCGAGTTCGTCAACATGCAATGCCACCAGTTCGCGGAACTTGAACAACACCGCCGTGCGCTTCGCCAGGGAAATGTCGCCCCACGTCTCCGCGGCCTTCTTCGCCGCGGCGACGGCCGTGTCCAGGTCTGCCTGGTTGGCAATGCGGAGCTCGCCCGACACCTGGCCGGTGGCCGGGTTGTACACCGGTCGCGTACTGTCACCCGTACCGGCGGACTCACGTCCGTTGATGAAGTGGTTGATCAGGGTCAGTGTCGCTGTTGACAGGATCACGGCAGTTCCTTAGAAAGTGAGGGAGGGCTCAGCAGTCGGTACAAAGCCCAGGGACTTGTCCACGACGTTTTCCAGTGGTTCGCCGTTGCAGTACCGCTTCAGGTTGTCCACGAAGAGCTTGGCGAGATCATCGAGATAGTCCTCGGTGTCACCGCTCATGTGCGGGGTGATGATGACGTTCTCCGTCCCCCACAGCGCATGCCCCTCCGGCAGCGGCTCCGGGTGCACGACGTCAAGGGCGGCACCTGCGATGGAGCCCGACGCCAGCGCCTCGATGAGGGCATCTGTGTGGACGAGTTCCCCGCGCCCTACGTTTATCAGCCGGGCTGACGGCCTCATGGCGGCGAGCACTTCCGCATCAACCAGTCCTCTGGTATCTGAGGTCAGCGGTGCTGCCAGGACGACGTAGTCGTAGTCATGGACGATTCCGGCGAGTTCCCGGGAGGAGTGCATCCGGCCAAAGTCGGCATCCCCCGGCCGGCTGGTCCGGCCGGCGCCGTCCACATCCATCCCGACGGCCCGGAAGAGGCGTGCGATTTCCCGCCCGATCGAACCGGTGCCGACGACCAGGGCGCTCTGGCCCTGGATCTTGCGCGTGACACGGTGCTGCCAGCGCTGTTGCTGCTGCAGCCGGAAGGAACCCTGCGCGTCCTTGGCCATGTCCAGCACAAAGCCCAGCGTGAACTCCGCGATGCCGCGGCTGAGCACCCCGCGGGAATTTGTATAGACAACGTCGCTTTGGACCAGTTCGTCGAACAGCAGCTGGCTTACACCGGCCGCCGTAACATGGACCCATTTCAGGGTAGAGGCAGCGTCCCAGTTCTCCCTGAGCGCCGGAGAGAACGAGTCCCACTGATACAGCACGTCCGCGCCGTTCATGGCCTTCGCCAGGCCATCGGCCTTGGTCAGCCGGACCTCCGCGAGCTCCTCAACCTCTGCCAGGCGCGGCGGCAAAGCCTCCCGATACAGAGCCGCGACAACCGGCCGCCGGCCGTGCACTGCATCGCTCATGCAGAAATCCCGGATGTGGGTGTTTGTGTGTTCTCCCCCAGCCCAACGATCTTCTGCCTAGGTGCCGGCTCTCCAACGTTGATGATGGTGTTTTTCGGTTCGGTCATCTCCCGGACGGCATGCCGGACGCCCTCGCGGCCTACCCCGGACTTCTTGAACCCGCCGAAGGGCATGGAGTCGATGCGGACGTCGCTGGTCTCGTTGATGACCACGGCGCCCACGTGCAGCTTGTCCGCGATGGCCAGCGCCTGGTCGATGGACTGGGTGAAGACGCCGGCCTGCAGTCCGTACTCGGTGTTGTTCGCCGCGACGATGGCATCCTGGACATCGTCGAACGGCAGGATGCTGACCACGGGCCCGAACACCTCGTCGCGGATGACCCGGCATTCCGAGGGCACGTCCGTCAGTACGGTGGGCTCGTAGTATGCCCCCCGCCGCTGGCCGCCGGCGTGCAGGGTGGCACCGGCCGCTGTGGCTTCCTGTACCCATTCCTCGACCCGACGGGCCTCTGCCTCGGAAATCAGCGGCCCAATATCGGTGCTCCGGTCAAGCTTGGGTCCTGTCGTGAGCGCCTTGGTCTCGCGGGCGACCTGCTCCACTACCTGTTCGAAGAGCGAGGCGTGAACGTACACGCGCTGCACCGAGAGGCAGTTCTGGCCTGCCACACCAAAGGCTCCGGCCACGATCGCCGTCGCCGCTGCCTCGGGGTCCGCGTCCGCGCAGACAATCGTGGCGTTGTTCCCGCCCAGCTCGGACAGGATCTTCTTCGCCCCCGCCGCGGCGGCGATACGGTCGGCCGTGGCGGGGCCGCCCGTGAAGGAGATCAGGTCCACCCGCTCATCGGTGACAATTGCTTCAGAGACACCCGGTCCGGAGACGATCGCAGCAATGCGTCCCGACGGGACACCCGCTTCCAGCAGCAGCTCCACCAGCGCCAGCCCGCTCAGCGGCGTGCGTCCGGAAGGCTTAAGCACGACGCCGTTGCCCCCGATCAGCGCCGGGCCCAGCTTGTGTGCCACCAGGTTCAGCGGATCATTGAACGGCGTGATGGCCGCGATGATCCCAACCGGCTTCCGGCTGTACCAGCCGATCTTGCCGCCGCCGGCCAGGCTGTCCTCGAACCCCAGGGTCTCCCCCGCCAGTTCCTCGGACGCCGCGGCGGACAGCCGAAGGGTTTCAATGCAGCGGTTCACCTCGCGCTCGGCTTCGGAGATGGTCTTGCTGCTCTCAGCGGCGATAATGCCGGCAAAGCGGGCGGACTGCTCGCCCAGAAGCAGCACAGCTCTCTCCAGGGCCTGGCGGCGGGACCGCACAGGCCAGTCCTCTACCTGCAGGTGACGGTGGATATGCGCGATGGCACGCTCCACGTCCCCGGCCGTGGAGGTGCAGACCCGCCCCACCAGGAAACCGTCCTGGGGGTCCCGGACTTCCAGCGTCATCTCATCGCTCTGCCACTGCCCTTCAAAGAAGGCACCTCCGGGGAGATTGGCAACTACTGACCGGCTGTCCCCGGTTTCCGGGCGCGCGTCATCGAGGCGTATAAATGGCAGCATGTGATCCCTTGCCTAGGTGATGTATCTGGGTAATCTGAAGCCGGGCAGTCGATTGAATCGGCTGCCCGGCTTTTCAGGGTGGTGTTACTTGACTCGGTCGATGATCTTGGCGGCTGCGCCGATGAAGGGCAGGAACCAGGGCGGGCCGAAGTGGCCGGGGACGGGCGGGTTTTTGAGGTCTTCCCATACGTTGGCGGTCTTGTCGCCGGCCATGTAGTGGGTCATGCGCTTGCCCATGTGGGCTGCCATCTGGACGCCGTGTCCGCTGTAGCACAGGGAGTAGAAGAGG
>NZ_JCAXEA010000034.1:0-32929 GCF_059759125.1 Arthrobacter sp. GQ119
TCCAACCTCTCTTTGCGCGCATTCATCGGCGCACTCAGGTCCGGCAGGGTAGCTGCCTGGCGTGAACGCGACGTGTGCGACATATCGGTTACAACAGCCCGGTCAGGTGCGCCGGGCAGGGTTCTATCTCGTCTTAGACTGCCTAAATCCGTCCAGGGCGGTCGCCCCACGGCATGGCTGTCACCAGCCACTCTAGCTCTGACGGCTTGCCGATGCGTAGCCGCGTCTGGCGCCCCTGTCGTATTTGACCGTCATACTGGTTGTGTGACGCACAATAAGCCGCCCCGCGGCACTGGCAGCTTGAAGCACACGCCCAAAGGGTGTTGGCTTGGAGTAATCGATATCACTATTCATAGGAGGAACGCGTGAGTGAGGCCGACGCCGCCACTTCGGTAAATGTGGCGGAAAAATTGGGTTTCAAGAACGGGGATCTGATTCAGGAGTTCGGTTACGACGACGACGTCGACTTCGACTTGCGTGATGACATTGAAGATCTGACGGGGTCGGAGCTCCTGGAGGAGGACGATCATGACGTTGTGGACGCAGTCATCTTCTGGTGGCGCGACGGCGACGGCGACCTTGTTGACACCCTTGTCGACTCGCTCACGACGCTGACCGAAGGCGGTGTCGTCTGGGTCCTGACCCCCAAGTCCGGCCGCCCGGGCTACGTTTCCCCCTCCGACATCCAGGACGCGGCCCCTACGGCCGGGTTGCACTGCACCACATCGGTGGGAGTGTCCAAGGACTGGAGTGCCACCCGCCTGGTGACCAGGAAGAACAAGTGACCGTAACAAACACCGTGGACTCCATCGGTGTTGCGGCCGTTCCTGAGGTTGGGCAGCAGGCTCCGGACTTCACGCTCGCCAATCAGTACGGCGAGCCCGTCAGGCTGGCAGACTTCCGCGGACGGAACGTCGTGCTGGTCTTTTACCCTTTCGCCTTCTCCGGCATCTGCACGGGCGAACTCTGTGAGATCCGGGACAACCTCTCGGTTTTCGAGCACGCCGACGCCGAAGTGCTTGCCATCTCAGTGGACAGCAAATTTGCCCTTCGGGCCTATGCCGGGCAGGAAGGCTACGAATTCAGCCTGCTTGCTGACTTCTGGCCTCACGGGGACGTGGCCATGCGGTACGGCGTCTTTGACGCGGAGAGCGGCATGGCGATCCGGGGGACATTCATCATCGACGCCGAGGGCATCGTCCGGTATGTCGTAGTCAATCCCCGCGGGCAGGCACGCGACCTGGACGAGTACCGCCGCGCGCTGGCAGGACTGACGCAAGGCTGAACCCGTGGACCAGCGGCGCGCCGGCATCGGCCTGACAGGGTTTGCCAGCCTCCCGCCGGTGCCACGGGCCGAGCCCTCGCCCCCGGAACTGGAGGTCCTGCGGCACATCCGGGACGTCGTATCAGGGCTGCGTCTCGCGCTCCTCACCGGAGCAGGATTGAGCACGGATTCCGGGATACCTGACTACCGGGGCCCGGACTCACCGCCGCGGTCGCCCATGACCTATCAGGAGTTCGTGCGCGACGCGGGCAACCGGCAGCGCTACTGGGCGCGGAACCATATCGGCTGGTCCCATCTCCGGCGGGCTGACCCCAATGCCGGCCACGCCGCCGTCGTGAAGCTGGAACGCCGCGGCCTCCTGACGGGGCTGATCACCCAGAACGTGGACCGCCTGCATGAGGACGCCGGCAGCGTCAACGTGGTGGACCTGCACGGCCGCTTCGACCAGGTCATCTGCCTGGACTGCCGCCGCACGTACTCCCGTGGTCTGCTCGCAGGGCTTTTGGAGGAACTGAACCCGTCGTTCCTCAAGCGTGCGCTGGAATCGGGGGTTGTTGAAATAGCGCCTGATGCCGACGCGACCGTCGAGGATTCGGAGCTCATCAGCAGCTTCGTTGTGGCCAAGTGCCCTGCGTGCGGCGGTGTGCTGAAGCCGGACTTTGTGTACTTCGGCGAGAACGTCCCAAAGGACCGTGTGGAGCGGGCCTACTCGATGGTGGATGAAGCCGGAGCGCTGCTCGTCGCCGGTTCGTCCCTCAGCGTCATGAGTGGACTGCGTTTCGTCCGCCACGCCGCCAAGCAGGGCAAACCGGTGGTCATCATCAATCGCGGAGAGACCCGCGGCGACGACCTGGCAACCGTCAAACTGGCCGCAGGCGTCAGTGAGGCGCTTTCCTGGCTTGCCAAGGAGCTGCCCGGCGCGCCGCAGCCCTGATCAGGATTGGTCATTACGGCCTGTCGTCGGGTAGAGTCTATGTTCGTTGGTTCGCGAGCTTCGAAGCGGAACCGGCAGTTTGGGTCTTTAGCTCAGCTGGTAGAGCGCCACGTTTACACCGTGGATGTCATCGGTTCGATCCCGGTAGGACCCACAAGGAAGAACCCCGTCTTCCCGGCATCAGATGCCGGGAAGACGGGGTTTTTTGTGTTGGGCGTCCTGGTGATGGTTGCCGCGGCCTCAGCTGCCAAAGTCTTTGGCCGAAAATGTCAGGGCCCGTTCGTAGTCTTGCGGCATGGAACATGTACTGGTGAGAACAGCTGCGGACGGCCGCCCCGCCGCCGTCATCCGTGGTGGCCGCGAATGGACCGTAGGCGCGGAGCCCATCAGATGGTTTGAACGCGTCAGTTGGTGGGAAGGTGAACGCCGGATGCCGCTCGGTTGGAGCAGGGTGGACGTCGAAGTCTGGCGGCTCCAGGCGAGGTTGGGCAGGAATGAAAACTCTGCGTTGACCACCATGGAAATCCTGCGGGATGGCCGGGGCGGTGGCTGGAAGCTGCGGGAGGCAGTTGCTGACGCCGCTTAAACACCCTGCTAAATTGGACCCGCTTAATTGGAACAGCCCTCCACCGCGACTATTGGGGGATGCCGCGGTGGAAGGCCTAAAACGAATATACCGTGAACAGTCGGAAACACGAAACTTATTTCGGGCTGTGGACCAGCAGGGTGCCGGCTGCGTCCTGGCAGGGGCAATTATCCGGTCCGGTCCAGCTATCCGGTCCAGTCCAACCATGGAGCGGGCAAGCCATTATGATGGTAAGTGTTCAGCCACATGAACAGTTGGCAGGCCACTGCCGCTGACCTTTGGCTGGCAGATATGCTGCCTGCGCCACAGTGCGTACTGATTGAAGGAGAATCATGGTCGATTCCCGCGCTACCCGACCCAATGATGGATTAGGCAGCACATCCCCGGCTCCCGCCGTTACCCGGGCGGCCGCTGTGATGGAGGCGCTGGCCGCGTCGGCTACCGGCCGGCTAACCCTGAGTGATCTCGCCCGGGAACTCGGTATTCCGAAGTCCTCAACATCGAACCTGCTCCTGGCGCTGGAGGAGGCTCGCCTGATCAGCAGGCAGGGCGCCGAGTTCACCCTGGGCCGCAAACTTGTTGAACTCGGCGCGGCCTATCTGAGCCGGCTGGATGAAGTCCAGGAGTTCTACCGGTTTTGTGAGCAGGCCCCCACCCTGTCCGGGGAAACTGTCCGGATCGCCATGCTGGACGGTACCAATGTCATCTACCTGGCCCGCTATGAAGGGCATCCTGCGGTCCGGCTGACGTCCAACATCGGGGACAAGATGCCTGTGTCCCTTTGCGCAGTGGGCAAGGTCCTGATCGCGCGTCTGCACGACCATGACATCGAAGCCATGTTCCCGGACGATGCGGAACTGCCGGTGCTCACGCCAAAGTCGATCCGTACGGGTGCCGAACTCAAAGCGCAGATCCGCGAAATCCGGCAACAGGGCTATGCCTTTGAAGATGAGGAATCCACCACCGGCGTCGTATGCCTGGGCGTGGCGGTGCCCACCCACGGCGCCCACGGCCCCAGCCTGGGGTTGTCTGTTACGGCCTTGAAGGCTACGTATTCCGCCGAGCAGGGGGCTCAGATGGTCAAGGAACTGAAGGAACTGGCCAGGTCCCTGGGTAATCCGATGGGGTGAGGCAGACCGTGGGGCGTCACATTGGCGCTCCATTGCCTGTGAAACCTCGACCTATTGGCGAGTCGTTCAACTTGTTGTACTCTGTTCAACATAGTGATCGACGCCATAGGTGTTGTCACTATCCCACCAAGGCCAACGGGGGCCTGGAGTGTTTTTGAGGGAGTGCTTGTGACAACTCGTACTGATATACCGCTGGCTGATGTGGACGGCGCCGTCGTCGAACCGGACCAGCTGCGTAAGGCGACTCTTGCCAGTTCCGTAGGCTCCGCTCTGGAGTACTACGACTTCTATATTTACGGTCTCGCTTCGGCGCTGATCTTTGGACCGCTGTTTTTCAAGCCGCTGGGCGAAGAGGGTGCACTCATTGCCTCGTTCGCCACGTATGGCGTCGGCTTCGCGGCCCGGCCGTTTGGCGGCGTCGTCTTTGGCTACATCGGGGACCGCTTCGGCCGGAAAATGGTGCTGATCCTGACTATCGGCCTGATGGGAACGGCCAGCTTCGCCATCGGCCTGCTGCCGACATTCGAGCAGGCGGGCATGCTCGGTGCCGTGCTGCTGGTCATCCTCCGCATTGTCCAGGGCCTCGGTGCGGGAGCGGAACAGGCCGGCGCGACGACGCTGATCTCCGAAGTCGCACCGCGCCGCCGTCGCGGGTTCTTCGCTTCCCTTCCCTTTGTGGGAATCCAGCTGGGCACCCTCCTCGGCGCCGGCACCTTTGCACTGATCGCGATGGCCGACAAAGCGGTCCTGGAGGGCTGGCTCTGGCGGGTTCCCTTCCTCGCGAGCATTCTGCTGATTGCGGTGGCCGTCTTCATCCGGCTGAAACTCAAGGAAACTCCGGTGTTCCAGGAGCTGGAAAAGCACAAGAACGTTGTGAAGAACCCGGTCGGCGAACTCTGGAAGCACTCCAAGAAGAACGTCCTGGTGGGCATCGGCCTGCGCATGGGCGAAAACGGCAACTCCTCCATCTACTCCGCGCTCCTGGTAGCCTTCCTGGCAGCTCCGGCCGGCATCTTCCCCGGCGACAAGTTCATCGGTCCCGTAGGCCTGCTCATCGCCGCCGGTTTCGCCGCCGTCATGGTGATCACCTTCGGCGCGCTGTCCGACCGCTTTGGACGGGTCCCCGTGTACCGCTACGGGGCCCTCTTCCAGGCACTGATTGCCTTCCCGGCGTTCTACCTGGTCACGCTGGGCAATCCCATGCTCGTCTGGGCGGTCATGGTGGTGGGCATCGCCCTCGGCGTGCAGTCCATGCTGGGCCCGCAGTGCCCGCTCCTGCCCGAACTGTTCGGCTCCCAGTACCGCTTCACGGGCGTCGCCATGAGCCGCGAACTCTCCGCAGTGCTCGCCGGCGGCCTCGTGCCCCTGGTCGGCGCGGCACTGCTCGCCGCCTCCGGATACTCCTGGCTCGTCCTGGCGATCTACTCCTTCGTCCTGGCGCTGATCTCCTTCGTCACCACCTTCTTTACGCCGGAAACCAATGGGCGTGACCTCGTGCTGATCGAGGACGCCAGCTAGCATTCCGTCAGCAAAGCGCGAACGGACACTTGTGCCCCTCGGCGGGGCCGCAAGTGTCCGTTCGCGCTTTGCTGACGCAGGTGGCCCATGTGCTGGGGTGGGACGGGAGTGCGGGCGGGACTGGGAACGCGTGTGGCGGGGTAGCGTGGCGGGCTCCCGGGCTTACCGTGGATGCATGGAGTACCTGAGGGGTCCTTTGTATCTGGACATCGCTGCCAAAGGTCTGTGTTTTCTCGGTGTTGTGATGATGATCTTCGGACAGGGTGGATGGTTCATCGGCGGGATCATCGCCATTGTCATTGGGGTGGTGTGTGGTGCGCTGTCCATGGTTGCCGGCCGGCGGATGAGGCAGCGGGGATGGGACGGCGTGAACCGCGTCGAGTAACGTCGCGGGGGCGGGCGGCGCGGGGCGAACGCAATCGGCCCCCGCAGAACGCAAGAGAGCCGGGCAGCCAACTGGCTGCCCGGCTCTCTGGATCTCCTGGTCTTAGTAGAAGTGCACCGTGTCCACGAGGTGGGGGAGTTCGCCGCCGTCGAGGAATGTGCGCAGGTTGCCGCAGAAGCGCTCGGCGATGAGCCGGTTCTCAGCGGCGCTGAGCGCAGAGGTGTGCGGTGACACCATAACGCGGGGGTGGCTCCAGAGCGGGCTGTCCTGGGGAAGCGGCTCCACGGCGAAAACATCCAGGCACGCGTACGAGACCTGTCCGCCCTCCAGCGCCTCCAGCAGCGCCTCCTCGTCCACCACGGTGCCGCGGCCCACGTTCACGAAAACGGTGCCTGGTTTCATGGCGGAGAAGACCTGGCGGTTGAAGAGCTTCTCCGTGTACGGCGTGCCCGGCAGGGTATTGACCACGGCATCGGCCGAGGCCAGCAGTGCGGGCAGCCCGTCGTTGCCGGCCACTTCCTCAATTCCATCGATCGGTTCCACGTTCCGCTTGGTGCCGCTGACCTTCATGCCGAGCGCCCGCGCAATGCGTGCGGTTTCCAGGCCGATCTCCCCGAGTCCGGCCACCACCAAGGTTGAGCCATTGACGAGCCGCGTCGAAGTCCGCAACTCCGGCCACACCTTGGCGGCCTGGTCCTGGGCGAGTTCAGCGCTCCGCTTGAAGCCGTTCAGGATTCCCAGCGCCGCAAACTCCGCCAGCGGCAGGGCATGTACCCCGGCCGACGTGGTGATCTGGAACTTGTTCAGCGTTTCGGTGTCGAGACCGGAGGCCTTGACCGCTCCACCGGCACCCGCCGCCATGGCGTGGATCCACTGCAGGTGCGGGTTTTCGCGGGCGATTCTCGCGAGGCCTGCCGGGCTCTCGTTGGGAAATCCGTACAGGACCTGCGCCTGGCCCAGCATGTCCCAGTAACGCTCTTCCTGCACGGGCGTGCGTTTGAAACCCGGGTCGCCGGAATGGTCGGCCGGAAAGCGCTCCGGGGGCAGGAGATCCGGTTCATAGAGAACGGTCACGGAGGGGTCTACGGCGCGAATGCGCTCCACCAGCTCTGCTTCGAGCGGGACGGCGATTGCGACGGTGGTTTGAGTCGTCATGCTGTTCATCATACTGAATAGCGGATAGAATACTGAACAGGTTTCCAAAGATTAACCACGTCGAAGTGAGGCAGTTCTGCACATGAATATACAGAAGGCAGGTTTTGTGGGCCTTGGGCTCATGGGGGCGCCGATGGCCGCCAACCTCGTGAGGAAGGGCTGGGCTGTTACCGCCTGGAACCGATCGGCCTCCGCGCTCGACGGTTTCGAAGAGCTGGGCGGATCGCGTGCCGACGATGTGGCATCGCTCCGCGACCAGCCCGTGATCGTGTTCATGCTGCCGGACCTCGGCTTCATTGAAGAGGCTGCAGCAGGGCTGCTTGCCAGCTGGGCGGACGCTCCGCCCGCGTCCGGAACCGCGGTGGTGGTCATGAGCAGCGTTTCACCCTCCGGAGTCCGCCGCTTCGGGGGCCGCGTCCGGGAAGCGAGCGGGGGCAACGCATTCGTGGTTGACGCTCCGGTGAGCGGCGGCACCAAGGGCGCGATGGACGGGACCCTGGCCATCATGGCAGGGGCGGATGATGAATTGGCCTTCAACAGGCTGCGGCCGCTGTTGGCGGCGATGGGCACCACGGTGCGGCTGCTGGGCCCGCTGGGCGCCGGTTCGCTGGCGAAGGCATGCAACCAGCTCATTGTGGGAACCACGACGGCGGCACTCGCTGAAGCGGCCGAACTCGCCGAGCGCTCGGGACTGGATGTGGCGGCCCTCTACGAGGTCCTCTCCGGCGGGCTGGCGGGCAGCAGGGTGCTGGACATCGTGGGACCGCGGCTCGTGCAGCGGGACTACACACCTACCGGTCCGGCCAAGTTCATGCACAAGGACCTTTCCTTCGTCGTCGAGTCAGCCGAGGCTGCCGGTGCCGCCGTCCCCATGGCGGCGGCCGGCGTCGAACTCTATGCCGAACTTAAGCGGCAGGGACTGGGCGACCAGGACCTGGCCGCCGTGCGGCAAACAATTTCCAACCTCAGCAACCGGGCCGCGGCAGCCGCGGACGAAGGGACCATCACAGCATGAGTGCACTATTTGACCTGACCGGGCGAACCGCCCTGGTGACCGGCTCCAGCCGGGGCATCGGAAACGCCCTGGCCCGCGCCCTCGCGGACGCCGGTGCCACCGTGGTGCTCAACGGAATCACCCCTGACCGGCTGAAGGCCGCGGAGGACGCCATGGCCGCCGGCTACCCTGAAGGCCGGATCCGCAGCTGTGCCTTCGACGTCACCAGCGATACGGCGGCCGCGGAGGGTATCGCCTGGATCGAGGCCAATGTGGGCCCGCTGGACATCCTGGTGAACAACGCCGGCATCCAGCACCGGGTGCCCATGCTCGAACTAGACGTCAGCGACTGGGAGCGGGTCCTTTCCACCGACCTGACGAGCGCGTTCCTGGTGGGCCGGGAGGCGGCCCGGCGCATGATTCCCCGGGGCCGGGGCAAGATCATCAACATCTGCTCCGTGCAGACCGACCTCGCCCGCCCCACTATCGCCCCCTACATCGCGGCCAAGGGAGGGCTGCGGAACCTGACCCGTGCCATGACCGCCGAATGGGCCGGCTCCGGGCTGCAGATCAACGGCATCGCCCCGGGCTACATCCACACGGAAATGACGCAGAACCTGGTGGACGATGAGGAGTTTAACGCCTGGATTCTCGGCCGCACGCCGGCGCACCGGTGGGGCACCGTCCAGGACCTGGCCGGGCCGGCCGTCTGGCTGGCTTCCAGCGGTTCAGACTTCGTGAACGGCCAGACGATCTTCATCGACGGCGGAATGACGGTGGTGGTCTGATGGCGCCGGTGACTGTGAGCACAGAACTTCCGGCGGTCTCGCCGGCCGTGGTGGCCCACGCCGCAGGTGACCTGCGCCTCGACGACGTGGCACTGGCCGCTCCGGCTGCAGACCAGGCCGTGGTGGAGGTGGCCTTCGGCGGCATTTGCGGTTCCGACCTGCATTACTGGCTTCACGGCGCCGCGGGGGAGTCGGTCCTCAAGGAGCCGCTGGTCCTCGGCCACGAGGTGGTGGGCACAGTCGTCCGGACCGCGGCGAACGGCAGCGGACCTGCGCTCGGCGACGCCGTGGCCGTGCACCCCGCGACCCCCGCGCCCGGCACCGCCAGATATCCGGAGGATCGGCCCAATCTGTCGCCCGGCTGCACCTACCTGGGCAGTGCCGCGCGCTTCCCGCACACCGACGGAGCCTTCAGCCGCTACGTGAACCTTCCCACCCGCATGCTCCGGGTCCTTCCCGGGGACCTTGATCTGAGGACGGCGGCCCTGATCGAACCGGCCAGCGTCGCCTGGCATGCGGTCGCCCGCGCCGGGGACGTTGCCGGGAAGACGGCCCTGGTCATTGGATGCGGACCCATAGGCGCCCTGACTGTGGCGGTATTGAAGCGGGCCGGGGCGCGCCGGATCGTGGCGGTGGACATGCACGCCAAGCCGCTGCAGATCGCGGCAGCTGTCGGCGCCACTGAGGTCTTGGCTGCAGGCGAAACCGACGCCATTGCTGCTGTGGAGGCGGACGTGGTCATCGAGTCCTCCGGCAGCCACCAGGGCCTGGCGTCCGCCATCAGCGGTGCGGTCCGGGGCGGCACCGTGGTGATGGTGGGGCTGTTGCCGTCGGGCCCGCAGCCCGTTCCGGTTTCGCTGGCCATCACGCGGGAGCTCGAGCTCCTCGGGTCCTTCCGGTTCAACGACGAGATTGACGAGGTGATCGCAGCGCTGGCAGACGGCTCGCTGGAGATCGGTCCCGTGATCACGCACGAGTACCGTGTTGAACAGGCACTTGAAGCCTTCGGTGTGGCGCGCAATGCGGCCGAATCAGGAAAAGTGCTCCTGGACTTCCGGCCGGCAGGACCTGCGCAACCGCCGGGACCCGCAAGACCGACGGGACCTGCACAGGCCTAGGCAGAGTGCCGGTGCCGTTGCACCGGCACAAAAACCCGCGGCTGCTCAACCCAGACCGGCTCCATTTCAGAGATCGTCCGCCGCATGATCCTGCTGGCCGCGTCGCGCGCTTCCTCCGCGTTGCCGGCGAAAATGGCCTCGGCCACATCCAGGTGCCACTGCAGCGTGAGGTCCCTGGGCCGGTCGGGCATGAGCCCGTGAACCGTGCGCCCGGTCAGGGTTTCGGCGACCTGCCCCACCAGGTTGGCGAACATTTCGTTGCCGGATCCGCTCAGCAGGAGGGAGTGGAACTGGATGTCCAGCTCCAGGAAGCGGGGCACGTCCCCGGCCTTGCCGGCGTCGCGCATGGCCAAGGCTACGTCGAGCAGCTCCTGCCGGAGCTCGGCGGGAGAATTGGCGGCCGCGAGCTCGGCGGCAACGGGTTCGACGGCGGAGCGCAGCTCCGCGAGGGAGCGCAACTGGGCGCCGCGGCCCTCGCCGGCGAGCCGCCAGCGGATCACGAGCGGGTCGAACGGATTCCAGCGCTCGGGCGGAAGTACCCGGATGCCCACCCGCTTGGTGGTTTCCACGAGCCCAAGGGACTGCAGTACGCGCACCGCTTCGCGAACCACCGAGCGGGAAACCTTCAGTTCGTCCTCCAGCTGTTCCGCGAGCATGATGTGGCCTGCGGGAAGGCTGCCGCCCACAATCCGGGTTCCCAGATTCTCGACGGCACGGTGATGGAGACTGGTCGACATATTGGTAAGCATAGTGGGGCGGGCACCTGTGGCTGGCGCTGAGGGGCAGGCTGCCGTTCTGCCCCGCGTCATAGACTCTTTGTGACGCGTTCCGCTGCCATTAAGAGAATGCCGCTTTTCCCCGCGGCCTGGAATATATATGCTTTATTCACAGCCACCTCCCAAAAGCGCGCTCCGCAGGACGTGCGGAACGCTCGCTGCACACGCTGCACAGAAATGAATTGGAGAATTGATGTCTGCACACATCGGTGTCACCGGCCTTGCGGTAATGGGTGCCAACCTGGCCCGCAACCTCGCCCGGAACGGCTTCACTGTCGCCCTGCACAACCGCTCGGTTGAAAAGACCGACGCGCTGCTCGAGAAGCACGGCTCCGAGGGCGATTTCGTCCGGACCGAATCCCTTGAAGAGCTCGTCAACTCCCTCGAGAAGCCGCGCCGCGTCCTGATCATGGTCAAGGCCGGCAAGCCGGTTGACTCGGTGATCGAGCAGCTCGAACCCCTGCTGGAGGCAGGCGACATCATCATCGACGCCGGCAACTCCCACTACGAGGACACCCGCCGCCGCGAAGCCGCGCTGGCGAAGAAAGATCTGCACTTCGTGGGCATCGGCGTCTCCGGCGGTGAGGAAGGCGCCCTGAACGGCCCCTCCATCATGCCCGGCGGTTCCAAGGAGTCCTACGACGCCCTCGGACCGCTGCTGGAAAAGATCGCAGCCAATGTCGAGGGCCAGCCCTGCTGCGCCTGGATCGGCACCGACGGCGCCGGCCACTTCGTCAAGATGGTCCACAACGGCATCGAATACGCCGACATGCAGGTTATCGGCGAAGCCTTCGACCTGCTGCGCTCGGGCGCCGGCATCGAGCCCGCGGAACAGTCCAAGATCTTCGCTGAGTGGAACAAGGGCGAGCTCGCTTCCTTCCTCATCGAAATCTCGGCCGAGGTTCTGGGCCACGTGGATGGCCGCACCGGCAAGCCGTTCGTCGACGTCGTGGTGGATGCCGCCGGCCAGAAGGGCACCGGCCGCTGGACCGTCATCTCGGCACTCGAGCTGGGCTCCCCGACGTCGGGCATCGCCGAGTCGGTCTTCGCCCGCGCCCTGTCCTCCCAGGCTGACCAGCGGAAGCTGGCCCAGGAACTCCTCGCCGGCGAGGAAGTCAACGTTGAGATCCCGGAGACCTTCGTCGAGGATGTCCGCCAGGCGCTCTACGCCTCCAAGCTCGTTTCCTACGCCCAGGGCCTGGACATGCTGACCTCGGCAGCCAAGGAATACGGCTGGGACCTGAAGCTGGACGAGATCGCATCGCTGTGGCGCGGCGGCTGCATCATCCGTGCAGAACTCCTGAAGGAAATCACCAAGGCCTACGCCGCCGAGGAGAAGCCCGCAAACCTGCTGTTCGCCCCGGCCTTCACCAAGGCCATCGCCGAAGTCCTGCCGGCCTGGCGCCGCGTTGTGGCCACGGCTGTCCAGCTCGGAATCCCGGTGCCGGTCTTCTCCTCCTCGCTGGCCTACTACGACGGTCTGCGCCGCAAGCGCCTGCCGGCCGCGGTGATCCAGGGCCAGCGCGATCTCTTCGGCGCCCACACGTATGGCCGTGTTGACGCCGAGGGCACGTTCCACACCCTGTGGGGCGAGGACAAGTCTGAAATCGAGGCAGTGGACACCCACTAGGCCCGCCTGACCGGCACTGCCTGACACAGCAGGTCCGGTACGGCAAACAGCCTGCTGCGGCAAACGGCCGGCGCTTCCCGATACTGTGGGAGGCGCCGGCCGTTTCCGTATCTGATCCAGGAGTCCCGTGTGTCCCAGCCCGTCGCGTTTGTCACCGGAGCCTCCACCGGCATCGGTTTCCAGGCAGCCAGGAAGCTCAGCAATAAAGGATTCACCGTCTTCGCCGGAGCGCGGCGGGTGGACAGGATGGAGCCGCTGAAGGCACACGGTATCAACGTCCTGCAGCTGGACGTCACTGACGAGGAGTCCATGCGCAGCGCGGTCTCCGCAGTCCTCGGGTCCCACGGGCGGATAGACGTCCTGGTCAACAACGCCGGATATGGCGCGTTCGGGGCTTTGGAAGAGGTTGAGCTGGCGGAGGGACGAAGGCAGTTCGATGTCAACGTCTTCGGCCTCGCGAGGATGACCCAGCTGGTCCTGCCCGGAATGCGGGCCGCAGGGCGGGGCCGGATCATCAACATCTCCTCCATCGGAGGGAAGTTCTATGAACCTCTGGGAACCTGGTACCACGCCACCAAATTCGCAGTGGAAGGCTTCAGCGATGCATTGCGGCTCGAACTGAAGCCCCACGGCATCCAGGTGGCGATCATCGAACCCGCCAGCACCGTGACTGAGTGGGGCAGCATCGCCGCAGAAGGGCTGCTGGCCCGCTCGGGCAACGGTCCCTACCGGGAGCAGGCGAAAGAGATGGCCGGTGTACTGGCATCTACGGGAAGGCCCGCCACATCAACCGATCCCGGAATCATCGCCGACGCCGTGGTCCATGCCGCTACCGCTGCACGCCCGAAGACGCGCTATCCGGTGGGCAGGGGAGCGCCCGCCATCATGATGCTGCGCCGGCTCCTCCCGGACCGCCTGTTCGATGCGGCGGTGACGGGTGTCCTCAAACGACTGGCGCGCTGAGCCGGCCCCGGAATTCCCAGGTCCGGAGTTCCCAGTCCCGAGTCCTCAGATCCGGTACTCGATGTAGTACTCGGCAGGATCCACGGCGGGGGAGGTTTCCCGCTGCGCGTCGCGGTGGCGCCAGGTGGCCGGAACGCCCGTGACGATTGACTCCGGCGGGGCGTCTTTAACGACGACGGCGTTGGCGCCGACGGCGCTGTCCCGGCCGATGGTGATGGGGCCGAGGATCTTGGCCCCGGCTCCGATGGTCACGCGGTCCCCGATCGTGGGGTGCCGCTTTACCTTTGCCAGTGAGCGTCCGCCGAGTGTCACGCCGTGGTAGATCATGACGTCTTCGCCGATTTCAGCTGTTTCACCGATGACCACGCCCATGCCGTGGTCGATGAAAAACCGCCGGCCGATTGTGGCACCAGGATGGATTTCGATGCCGGTCAGGAACCGGGCCAGCTGGGAAATCAGGCGCGCAGGGAACCGCGTTGCCGGGTTGCGCCACAGCTTGTGCGTCAGCCGGTGTGCCCAGATGGCATGCAGCCCGGAATAGGCGAAAAAGTTCTCAAAAGAACCTCGAGCCGCCGGGTCATGGGACCGGGCGGCGTCGAGGTCTTCCTTAAGTCTTGCGAAAAAGCCCACAAAGATCTTTCTACAGGAAACGAGGAGGGGCAGGGTAAGGCTTAGCCCCGGATGTCGTCATAGAGAACGGTGGAGATGTAACGCTCGCCGAAGTCGCACACGACGGCCACGATCAGTTTGCCGGCGTTCTCCGGGCGCTTGGCCAGTTCCAGCGCGCCCCACACGATGGCACCCGAGGAAATGCCGCCCAGGATGCCTTCCTTGATGCCCAGGTCGCGGGCCACGGCCACGGAGTCCTCCAGGGTGGCGTCCAGGACCTCGTCGTAGACGTTGGTGTCGAGCAGCTCCGGAATGAAGTTCGCGCCGAGGCCCTGGATCTTGTGGGGGCCGGGAGTGCCGCCGTTGAGGATGGGGGAGTCCTTGGGCTCCACGGCAACGATCTGGACGCCGGGCTTGCGCTCCTTAAGGACCTGGCCGACGCCCGTGATGGTTCCGCCGGTGCCGATGCCGGAGACAAAGATGTCCACCTTGCCGTCGGTGTCTTCCCAGATTTCCTCGGCGGTGGTCTTGCGGTGGATCTCCGGGTTGGCCTCGTTGGCAAACTGCTGGGCCCAGATGGAGTTCTCGGTGTTGGCCACGATTTCCTGGGCCTTCTCGACGGCGCCGCGCATGCCCTCGGAACCCGGGGTCAGGACGATCTCAGCACCGAAGGCACGCAGCATGACACGGCGTTCCGTGGACATGGTTTCCGGCATGGTCAGGATGACCTTGTAGCCGCGTGCCGCACCCACCATGGCCAGCGCGATGCCGGTGTTGCCGGAGGTCCCCTCGACGATGGTTCCGCCGGGCTTGAGCGCGCCGGCCTTTTCGGCAGCGTCGATGATGGCCACGCCGATGCGGTCCTTCACGCTGTTGGCCGGGTTGTAGAACTCGAGCTTGACGGCCACCGTGGCGCCCAGGCCCTCGCTCAGCCGGTTGAGCCTGACCAGGGGGGTGCCGCCTACAAGCTGTGTTACATCGTCGTAGATCCGTGCCATGTACTTACGCCTATCTTTGAGGAGGGAATACTGTGGTCAGCCTAACGAGGGCGTAAGCGCCGCCGCTAAGCATTAAGCCATGCAGAGTAATATTTCCGCGCTTTGGCCAGTTTCGGGTTGATGATGACCTGGCAGTAGCCCTGTTCCGGGAATTTTGCGTAATAGTCCTGGTGGATCTCCTCGGCCCGGTAGAACTCCGGGAGCCGGCTTACCTCCGTCACGATGGGCCGTGACCACAGGGCCTGGTTGCGTTCGATCGCTTCCTCGAAGAGGATCTTTTCCTCTGTCGTCTCATAGAACATGGACGAGCGGTACTGCGTTCCGACGTCGTATCCCTGGCGGTTCAGCGTGGTGGGGTCGTGCAGCGCGAAGAACATGTCCAGGATGACCTCGGACGGGATGATCTCCTCGTCGAAGGTGACTGCCACGACCTCCGCGTGGCCCGTGGTGCCTGAACACACGGAGTAGTAGTCCGGGTGGCGTTCGTGGCCGCCCGTGTAGCCCGAGACCACCGCGCTGACGCCCATGGTTTTCTGGTAGACGGCGTCCAGGCACCAGAAGCAGCCTCCGCCAAGCACAAAAGTTCTCATGTCCTCTTCAATGGTTGAGGGGCGCCGATGATTCCCCCAGCCACACTACGGGTCCGAACCCGGGACGGGCCAGCGGCGCCTATAGAGTAAAAATATGAGTATGGAACCTGTGAACAGTGGTGTTGCAGCAGAGCCGGCAGAATATCCGGACACGGCAGCTGCCGAGGAGGCGCCGGAGGCGCCGACACTCGGACAGCTCATGCTGGCCGTCGAAGAGCTCTGGCCTGAGTCGCTCGCCGAGGAGTGGGACGAGGTGGGCCTTGTTGCCGGGCACCCGTCGGCGGGAATCACCAAGGTCATGTTTGCCGTGGATCCAACGCTTGACGTCATCGACGAAGCCATTGAGTGGGGCGCGGAGCTGCTGATCACGCACCACCCGCTGCTGCTCAGGGGCGTGACGTCAGTCGCGGCCAACACCCCCAAAGGCAAGGCCGTCCACCGGCTGATCGAATCGGGAACCGCTCTCCTGACCGTCCACACGAACGGGGATTCCGCCGTCGGTGGTGTCTCCGATGTCCTGGCCGACGCCCTGGGGCTGGACAATGTTTCTCCTCTGACCCGTGCAGCCAACGGCCTTCCGGAGGAAGGCATCGGCAGGGTCGGCGATCTTGCCGAGGCAATGACGCTGGGCGACTTCGCGGCGAGGGTGTTTGGGATCCTGCCCTCTGTCGCGGGCGGCGTCAGGGTTTCCGGTGACAAGGACGGCCTGGTCCGCCGGGTCGCGGTCTGCGGCGGCGCAGGGGACTCACTGTTTGACGAGGTCCGGGCCAGCGGCGCCGATCTGTATGTCACGGCCGACCTTCGACACCACTCCGCTTCCGAGGCCCGCGAGGCCGCTGTCAACGGGCGCCCGTACCTTATCGACGTGTCCCATTTCGCCAGCGAATGGCTGTGGCTTCCCGCTGCTGCAGACGCCCTGGGCAATGTCCTCGCGGACCAGGGCCTTGACGTCGACATCCGTGTCAGCGCCACCAACAGCGACCCATGGGACTTCATTCTGACTCCCGGCGGGGACTAGAGTCTATAAAGCCCCTGCAGGGGTGCCCGGCGCAGGCCGGATGGGATCAAGCGGAGGTAATCGTGGCCAAGGCAGCACCGGCGGAACAGTTGAAGTTGCTCGAACTCCAGGGGCTGGACGCGAAACTCAAGTCACTGGCCAGCCGCCGCCGCAGCCTTGAAACAGATCCCCGCATCGAAGACCTCCAGGCGGCGCTGAACATTGCCAACGGCGAGCTGGGCGCGGCAAAGATGGCCGTCCATGACGCACAGGCGGAGTTAAAGCGCGCCGAGGCTGACGTCGAACAGGTGGCCGGCAGGATCGAACGCGACGAAGCGAGGCTGAACAGCGGAACCGGCCTGTCCAAGGACCTGGTGGCCCTGCAGAAGGACATCGCCTCGCTCAATAAGCGGCGGTCCGACCTCGAAGACGTTGAACTCGAAGTCATGGAACGGCTGGACTCGCTGCGCGAGCGGCAGGCGGCCCAGCAGAAGATCGTCGATGACATCCAGGGTTCCTTCGGCGCAATCCGGGCGGAGCTGGACGGACAGCTGGCCGAGATTGCGGCGGAAGAAACGGTGGTGCGGGGCCGCAGGGCAGTGTTCGCCGCGGGGCTGGACGCCGGAATGTTGGCGGTCTATGAAAAGACCCTGGCCCGCCGCGGCGTGGGTGCTGCCCGGCTGTTCCACGGCACGTCCGAAGGGTCAGGCATGCAGCTGAGTCCGGGTGACCTCGCCGAGATCAAGGCCGCCGCCGCCGACGACATCGTCTTCTGCCCGGACTCCGGCTGCATCCTGGTGCGCTCCCCCGAGTGGGTCTGAACCCAGTAAGGCCAACCGCAGCGGCAGCTAACCGGGAAGGATGACGTTCAGGGCGTGCGCCTTCCGCGCCGTCCCCGGAACGAGTTCGGCATTCCACTTCTCACTGGCGGCCCTGTGCAGCTGGGCCGGCGTCCCGGCGGCCTTTCCCGGCCTGGTCAGCAGATGCCGCGCCAATTCACCCCGGGTGTGCTTCGCGAAGTGGCTGACCACCTTGCGCACGCCGTTCACCTCGGTGAAAACATTCACCGTCACCGTCGACGCCGGCGGGGGAGTCCACGCCGCGGCATAGGTGCTGGAGCGGCAGTCCACCAGCAGCTGGCCGGCCGTGGCGGAGGCGAGTGCGTCTGTGAGCTGCGGCTTCCAGAACGAGGCAAGGCGTCCGACGTCGGGCAATGCCGTTGACATCGACAGCCGATAGGCGGGCACGGAGTCCGCGAAGCGGATGGCTCCCCACAGTGCCGAAATCACCAGCACCGCGTCATCCGCACGGCGCTTTTGCGCCGCCGTCATCGACTTATAGCCCAGCGCGTCGTACAGGACGCCTGAATACACCTGGTGGGCCGGCGCCGCCGGTTCCGCGTGCAGCCGCGTGTTGCGTTCGACGTCGGACGTCAGCGTTGCTCCGACGCCGAGCAGTGCCAGGGCATCTTCGTGCGCGCTCACCGTCCCCAGTGCATCGAGCACCTTGGCCCGGCACGGGTTCAGCTCAGGGAAGCTCAGGGACGTCCAGTCCATGGCGTCGCCGTGGACGGCAGGGGTCTTACCTTCAGACGGGGGAAGCAGGATCAGCACCGTACGATCTTACCGGTGCCCGCCGGCCCTGTTCTCCGGGGAGCTGTGCGTCTCCGGGGGCTGTGCGTCTCCGGGCTGCGCGCTCAGCGGAGGTGCCTGCCCAGGAAGGACACCACGTCAGGCAGGATGGCCCGCCAGTAATCCGCATCGTGTCCTCCCGTCCGGAAGCCGCCCTCCACCACGCCGGGGAGGCCGCTGGCGTACTGCTTGACCCACGGGAACAGTTCGTCCTCGGTTCCGCAGTCGACCCGTTTGGGCACCGCAGCCAATCTTGGCCGCAGCGCGAACACGTCGTGGGCCGCAAAATCGGAAGGGCTGTCGAAGGCTCCTTCGATTCTCTTGTCATATCGGTCCCAGACTGCCGGGCTCATGGCTGCCACGGCCCGGATGCCGGGCAGGCGGGCCTGCGAGGCGAGAAGCAGGACGCCGAAGCCTCCCATGGACAGACCGAAAAGGCCGACCCGGCCAAGGTCGTAGCCCTGCGAGCCCAGGAAGGGGACAAACTCATCCGCCAGCATTGACTGGGTGTCGGTGCCGTCTGCGCGGGGGTGCCACCAGGTGTCGCCGCCGTCCACCGACGCAATGGCGAACGGTGTCCCGCCGATAAAGAGGTGGCGTCTCAGGACTTCGTGCGCCTTGAGCACATCGAAGATCCCTTCGTTGTTGCCGCCCAGGCCGTGAAGGAACAGCGCCAGAGGGAAGTCCGTCCCGCTCCTGCCGGGGAGCACCGGCGTGGCAATGGACCAGTGGGTTGTTGCCGCAGGCCGGAACTTCGAAACGAAGGAACCACCGCGCATGGCCACCGAGGGAGGTCCCGCTGGTGGGTTGGGCCACGGGGAGGGGGGCGGATGGGTGGCGGTGCACCCGGTGACCGTGTAGGCGCCAACGCCCAGCCCCGCCAGCTGAAGCAGGCGGCGCCGGGTCACTGCGGACGCGTCCATGATCCGATCATAGGCTCGGCGCGCCTGTGTGGCAGGTGGATGCGTGGCAGCGTCCCTGTGTGGCAGGGGCCCGCACTGACCGTAGAATGGACTGCGGATGGGTTGACCAGGCGGCCGCGCGTCACGCAAGTGGCTCGAGGAACGTCCGGGCTCCTCAGAGCAGGGTGGTGGGTAACGCCCACTCGGGGTAACCCGCAGGCCAGTGCCACAGAAAACAGACCGCCTGCCTCGCGCCGATTTGAAAGAGGCACGATGCAGGTAAGGGTGAAACGGTGGTGTAAGAGACCACCAGCTTCCCGGGTGACCGGGAAGGCTAGGTAAACCCCACCCGGAGCAAGGCCAGACAGGGCACGTTTGAGGGCTGCTCGCCCGAGTGCCCGGGTAGGCCGCTGGAGGGCGCCGGCAACGGCGTTCGTAGATGGATGGCCGCTACTCCCGCCCCGGCAACGGCGCGGGAACACAGAACCCGGCGTATCGGTCAACCCATCCATTTATTCTGCCGCCGTTCCTGCCGCGTGCCCGGCGCGCACGGCCCCGCAAGGCCCGGTGTGAGAGATTTCACGTGCCCCCGGTCATCCGCGGCGCGTGCCCAGCCCTAGAATAGACCTTGAACGTAGGAGTTCTACCGCCGGATCTGCGTTCGCAACCGGCGGTTTTTCTTTGCAACGTCAATGGCATCCGGGGCGGACCGAAACCCTGCCGGTGCCAGCGCCCCTGGATACTTCGGGTGGCCGACTTCCGGTTACGAGGACGTAGCCGGTCGAACCAAGGAAGGTAGTTCTGTGAGCCAGACGTCAGATTCTTGTCTCGATACGTGGATGGGCCGCGAGGCGCTCGCCGAGGCCATGATCCCGGTGATCGGCCGGCTGTACCGGGAAAATAACGTGGTCACTTCGATCCACGGCCGCAGCCTGATCAACAAGTCCACCATGAACATCCTCAAGGCGCACCGCTTCGCCCGCCGGATGAGCAAGGACGAGCTGCTCCTGGAGGAAACGGCACCCCTGCTCGATACGCTCGCAAAGCTGGACCTGGGTGCCGCTGCGATCGACATCGCGCGTCTGAACCAGAAGTTCAAGTCCGACGGCGGCGACGCCACTTTGGAAGAATTCCTCCGCGCCGAGCTGGCTGAGATCGTTGGCAAGCGTGGCGCCGATGACCGCACCAGCACCGACGTCGTCCTTTATGGGTTTGGCCGGATCGGCCGCCTTGTCGCCCGGCTCCTCATCGAAAAGGCCGGCGGCGGCCATGGCCTGCGTCTGCGCGCCATCGTCGTGCGGCGTGGTTCCCACAACGACCTTTCCAAGCGTGCGAGCCTCTTGCGCCGCGACTCGGTCCACGGTTCCTTCGAAGGCACCATCAAGGTGGACGAGGAAGCGAACACCATCACGGCAAACGGCGTCCAGGTGCAGGTCATCTACTCGGACAACCCTGCCACGATTGACTACACGGAGTACGGCATCAACAATGCCCTGGTCGTGGACAACACGGGCCGCTGGCGCGACAGCGAGGGCCTGTCCCAGCACCTGCTGAGCAAGGGCGTGGGGCGCGTGCTGCTGACGGCTCCGGGCAAGGGCGAGCTGAAGAACATCGTTCACGGCATCAACCACGGCACCATCCTGGATTCGGACAAGATCGTCACCGCGGCATCCTGCACCACCAACGCCATCACCCCGGTACTGAAGGCGATCAACGACAAGTACGGCGTCATCCACGGCCACGTGGAGACCGTTCACTCGTTCACGAACGACCAGAACCTGATCGACAACTTCCACAAGGGCGACCGCCGCGGCCGCTCGGCCGCGCTGAACATGGTGATCACCGAAACGGGTGCGGCCAAGGCCGTGGCCAAGGCGCTTCCGGAACTGCAGGGCAAGCTCACCGGCAGCTCCATCCGCGTCCCCACGCCGGATGTCTCCCTGGCGATCCTGAACCTGACCCTGGAAAACGGCACCACCAAGGACGAGGTCAACGATTACCTGCGGGAAATGTCGCTGCACTCGGTCCTGCGCAAGCAGATCGACTACATCGACTCCCCGGAGGTCGTCTCCACGGACTTCGTCGGCTCCCGCCGTACCGGGATCGTGGACGGTCTGGCCACTGTCTCCACCGACAAGAACCTGGTTCTCTACGTCTGGTACGACAACGAGTTCGGGTACAGCTGCCAGGTTGTCCGGGTCATGGAGGAAATGGCAGGCGTGAACCCGCCCACGTTCCCCGCCAAGGACTCCGTCAAGGACGCAGCCCCCGTGCTGGCCGCAGCGGGATCCGTCTAGCCCCGGACCTCTGGTGAGCCCGCGGCCGAAAGCCGCGGGCGCCCACTCTTTCCCAACTTCCCGGCTGGTTCTCTGGAATCAGCCGGGAAAGGGGACCACACTGTTCTCATGGAACAAGACTCGACCCTCCAGCGCGACACACCGCATGACACAACACTGGAACACGCACTTGACGTGGCGCGGGCAAACCAGAAAGAGGCGCAGCGCCTCCTGGACCAAGCCGTCGCCGCACATGCCGGCGGCGAGGTCAGCCACGAGCGGGTTGCACAATTGCAGCGCCTGCTCGACCTGGCCAACGAGGATCTCCGCCGGGTCATGAGGGAGCAGTAGTCCCTCAACTCGTCCTTCCCAGGGCACCGGTCCTCAACACTGTGGACATCTGCCCGGAGGCACCGGAGCTGCCCTAGTCTCGTGGGGTGTCCACAAGCCACGCCCCGAAGGGCGCCACGCGATGACCCTCAGCTGGTCCGCGTACAGGCGTGCCCGACGGCGCTCCCGCCAGGCATGGGCCGTGCTTGCCCTTCTCACGGTCCTGGCTGCGGCAGGCATAACCTGGTTTTTCACGGCCGGGCAGTTCCTGGCCGCTGAACCGGCGGTGTCCGGCCCCAGTGAGGTCCCCGTCTTCGACGCCACGTGGATGAAGCCTGTGGTGCCGCCCCGGCCTGTGCCGGAAGGCGCGGCGGTGGCGGCACTCGACTCGTTGCCCGTTAAAGGCAGGGCGTCCAAAAACGACTACGACCGGGCGGCCTTCGGCCAGGCCTGGTTCGACGCCGACCGCAACGGCTGCGACACCCGCAACGACATCCTCCGCCGCGACCTCAGCGACGTTGCCTACTCCACGGGTTCGCGGTGCAAAGTCTCGTCAGGCACCTTCCACGAACCGTATTCAGGCCGGGTCGCCACATTCACCCGCGGTGCCGACTCCAGCAAGGCCGTTCAGATTGACCACGTCGTGGCACTGGGGGATGCCTGGCAGAAGGGAGCCGCGGAGCTCACCCCGAAGCAGCGACAGAATCTCGCCAATGATCCTCTTAATCTGATTGCGGCTGACGGTCCCGCGAACCAGGAGAAGAGCGCGTCGGACGCAGCGAGCTGGCTTCCCGGGAACAAAGCGCTCCGCTGCCACTACGTCGCACGGCAGATTTCGGTGAAGGCAGCCTACGGGCTCTGGGTGACCCAGGCCGAAAGGGATGCCATGGGCCATGTTCTGAGTTTCTGTCCCGGGCAACGGACCATCGTGGCGCGCTGAGCCGGCTCAGAGCCGGCGTCGGAGCCAGGCCTCAGTGCCCGAACGGGTCCGGGTCCACGCCGGGCATCCACGTCAGACCCGGAACGCCCCAACCGCTTTTCTTGGCCTGCTTCATGGCTTTGCGCGCATAGCGGTCGATGAGGCGGTGGACGTAGAGCTTTCCGTCAAGATGGTCATACTCGTGTTGGATCACCCGGGCGAACCAGCCCGTGGCCTCGAACTCAACGGGCTGCCCATGGCCGTCGAATCCCTTGACCCGCGCCCATTCCGCCCGCTTAAGGGGATACTGGCAGCCTGGGAAAGAGAGGCAGCCCTCCACT
Organism: Arthrobacter sp. GQ119; assembly: GCF_059759125.1. Taxonomy (NCBI): domain Bacteria; kingdom Bacillati; phylum Actinomycetota; class Actinomycetes; order Micrococcales; family Micrococcaceae; genus Arthrobacter; species Arthrobacter sp. GQ119. Next base: position 22,856 of record NZ_JCAXEA010000034.1, read on the forward strand.
TCCTCGTCCGGATCAGGCAGGGCACCGGACACCTTTGACAGCGTGAGGACCGGGTTGACCAGCACGCCGCTCGGCGGGACGCCGTCCTCGTTGTCGTATTTGTAGACGAAGATCCGCTTGCCCACGCCGATCTGGGGAGCGGCCAGGCCGGCGCCGTTCGCCTTGTCGTTCGTTTCAAACATGTCGGCAATCAGCTCGCGGAGCCCGTCATCGAAGACCTCAACTTCGGCGGCCCGGCGGTGCAGGACGGGTTCACCCCAGATGGTGATCGGCAGAACGGTCATGTCGGATGGTTCCTCTGGTGCTTCGAGCGGCAAGTGCCGCGACGGCTGGAGAGTGCCGCTACGGCGAAAACGAACAAAGGCTGCACCGGATAACCGGTGCAGCCTTTGTGATTGGACGGCATTCTTAATGCCATCCTTCATAAGGGTGAGCGACGGGGGTTGAACCCGCGACCTCCTGGACCACAACCAGGCGCTCTGCCAACTGAGCTACGCCCACCATGTGCCTCCGCGGCCTTCCGGTTTCACCGGCTGGCTTGAAAGGCAACGTCAAATAGTTTACCTGCTGTTCGGGGATGCTTTTGCCACTTTTGGCTGTTTCCGCAAAATTTCCCTCAAACGTGGCGCAGATTACTTTCAGGGCTCACGCGCTGCGGGTCCGGCCTCGGCCTGTGCGGACAGAGTTTCGCCGGGCAGTCCCTGCCGCTCGGAGTGTTCCTGAATCAGCCGCTCAACGGCGGAGGGCTCGGCGGAAATCCGCTTCGAGATCTGCAGCGAGGTGGCGCTGTCCGGACCCGGTGCAGGCACGAAGACCGCCTCCCGGTAGTAGCGGAGCTCGTCGATGGAATCCTTGATGTCTCCGAGCGCGCGGTGTCCGCCCAGCTTGGCGGGGGCCTGGAAGTATGCCCGGGCGAACCAGCGCCGGGCCAGTTCCTTGATGGTGCTCACGTCGATGATCCGGTAGTGCAGGTGCTCCACCACAGAGGGCATGTCGCGGGCGAGGAAGACCCGGTCCGTCCCTACCGAGTTGCCGGCGAGCGGAGCCTTGCGTGGATCCGGAACCCACTTGCGGATGTAGTCCATGACTGCTTCCTCGGCCTCGGCCAGGGTCTTCCCGGCCGGGAGTTCCTTCAGCAGCCCGGACCGGGTGTGCATGTCGCGGACGAAGTCGTTCATCTGGGCGAGGGCAGACTCGTCGGGCTTGATGACCACGTCCACGCCGTCCCCGAGGATGTTGAGTTCGGAATCGGTCACCAGCGCGGCGACTTCGATCAGGGCGTCGTTGACGGTGTCGAGACCGGTCATTTCGCAGTCGATCCAGACGATGCGTTCGTTAGATATAGGCACCCGATCAGCCTACCGTTTCGTGGTCGGGGAGCTGTCCGGTGCTAAGATTTCGGGGTACGTGGCGCCGCTGTGACCAGCCGCCGCGGCCCTTTCTGGCCGGGCATTTCCGGCAGGAGACACTGGAGCACGCCCACAAAAGATTGGACAGTCCTGACATGACGTCGCCTGTGCCCGAGACGGAGGAAGAGGTCACCGGCGCTTTCACGGACTTGGCTCCGGCGGAGGTGGACAACCCGTGGTCGCCCATCCTTTCCGGATTCGTCGGTTCGGTTTTCCTTGTGATCGGTTCACTGGGCGTGGGCTGGCTCGCACCGGCGTCGGAGCTGCGCCGGATGCCGCTGTTCATCTGGATGCGCACAGAAGCGTTCGGGGTGGCTCTTTCCATCGTGCTGATCGCGATCGGCGGCATGCTGCTGGTGCGGGCATGGCTCAGGCTTGGGCAGCGTGTCAGGGTCTGGGGGCCTGCGGCCCGCAAGGCAACGCTCCAGGCCGTGGTGGCGTGGGGACTGCCCATGATGTTCACGGTTCCGCTGTTCAGCCGTGACGTCTACGCCTACATTGGGCAGGGCCGGCTCATGGTGGAGGGCTTCAACCCCTACGAGAACGGCATTTCCGCACTGTCGAATTACTTCCAGCTCGGCGCGGACAAGATGTGGACCGAGGCGCCCGTGCCGTACGGACAGCTGTTTCTTTGGATCGAGCAGTTCGTTGTCTGGTCCACCAATGTCCACCCCGAGGCGTGCATCATTCTCTTCCGCCTTGTTGCGCTGGTGGGCGTGGTGCTCTGCATCATCTACGTCCCCAAGCTCGCCGAACTCCACGGGGTCAATCCGCACAGGGCGCTCTGGCTCACCGCAGCGAACCCCCTGTTCCTGACAAACTTCATCGCCAGCGTCCACAACGACGCCCTCATGATCGGGCTTGCCCTCGCCGGCCTGTATTACAGCGCCACGCGGCGCGTGATCCTCGGAATAGTGCTCGTCACGCTGTCCATCTCCATCAAGCCCATCACGGTGGTCTTCCTCCCGTTCATCGGGCTGCTCTGGGCGGGCAAGGACGCCGGCTGGCTGCGGAAATTTGTGTTTTGGGGCCTCACCGCGGGAATCAGCTTCGCCCTGTTGTACCTCATGAGCCTGGTGAACGGCTTCGGGTTCGGCTGGATCAACGGACTGTCAGCCCCGGGCAGCGTCTGGATCTGGTACGCCCCGGTGGGGCTCCTCGGCCTGGTGGTGGCGTCCATCGCCAATGCCTTCAGCCTGGACGGGTGGGGCCTGGCCAAATGGGTTTACGACGCCGGGAAGCTGCTTGCCGTCGGCATCGTCGCCTGGCAGATTTTCAAAGGTGACCACGACCGCCTCATGCGCCGACTGACGCTGGCCTTTGCCGCCGTCGTCGTCCTGGCCCCCATGATCCAGTCCTGGTACGTGGTCTGGCTGATCCCGCTGTTTGCCGTGACGGGCATCCGGGATGACTGGCAGGTCAAGGCCCTCTACTTCATCGTGTCCTTCTTCATGGTCTACGCCATCTCGGACCAGCTGGAGGTCTTCCCGTACCTGCAGTCCGAGGATCTCGGACTCGCACTTGCCCTCGCGAGGAACGCTGCGGCCATCATCGCCCTGCTGTTCGCCCTGTATCTGATCTTCATGGATCCACGGACAAAGCACCTGTTCAGCAAGTCCGACCAGCCGGTGACCACCCGGCCTGTTATCTGACGGGCAGGTTCTTCAAGGCTTCCCTGCGGGACAGGGGGCTCAGGGACTGGCCGTGGCGTTCCACGAAGCCGACGACCCAGCGCGGCTCCGTCTTGGCGTATTCGCGCAGAGCCCAGCCAATCGCCTTTCTGATGAAAAACTCCCGGTCGGCCAGGTTGACTTCAATGACACGGGCGAGCAATGCCGTATCGGTGTGGGTCTTGGCGGCGAGTTGGGCCGTGATGGATGCCCGCCGAAACCAGAAGTCTTCATCCTCCGCCCACCCAAGCAGGACCGGGGTGACCTCCTGCCGGTGCGCCTGGAGCAGTGCGCAGAGGCGGTGGGCCACGCCGTCCACGAGGTCCCAGGATGCCCCGCAGCGGATGATCTCCGCATAGACCGGCAGCATTCCCAAGTCGTCCGCCACCAGACGCAGTCCGGTAAGGTCGATGGCCGCGTAGCGTTCCTCGCGGTAGGCCGCCCCCCGCCACAGGGTGAGGACTGTTGCCCGCAGTTCATCGACGGACGCAAAGGGGTGCGCCGCCGCGGCAGCCTTCACGGTGCGGCGCACCTCCGGAACCCGCACGCCCAGGGACGGCATTGAGGACTTCATGTAGGCCTGCGCGCCTGCACCCCGGACAGGATCGGCGGCGGACCGCAGCGCGGAGCGGATGGCGGCCAGGACGTCGTCGTTCACCATGCAGCCAACATAGCCGCTGCGGCAGTCCGCGGGGGATCGCGGCCATGAATGCCGTGCGCCTGCCTTGCCCCGTAGTTCCGGGCCGCGCCGGGTCCTAAAGTAGGCAGGGTACCGATGCGATGCACGCACTTCCGTCAGCCGCAGCGGCACCAGCGTTGAGCCGAATCACCTATAAGCCCGGAGGGCATCAGATGAACATGATCAAGAGCCCCGATGAGATAGCCCTGATGCGCGAAGCCGGGCGGGTGGTGGCCAATGCCCTGGCCGCGGTCCGCGAAGCTGCCGCCGTCGGCGTTTCCCTCAAGGAACTCGACGATGTGGCAGCCGCGTCTATTTCCGACGCGGGCGCCACGCCGGCATTTCTCAACTACCGGCCGCGCTGGGCTTCCGTTTCGTTCCCGGGGGTCATCTGCACCAGCGTTAACGACGCCGTCGTCCACGGAATCCCCAACGGGTACCGGCTGCAGGACGGGGACCTGCTCAGCGTGGATTGCGGCGCCTTCCTGGAGGGCTGGTGCGGAGATTCCGCGGTCAGCTTCATTGTGGGCACCCCCGATCCCGTTGACCAGGAACTCATCGCTGCGACGGATGCGGCCCTGGCCCGGGGGATCGAGGCGGCCCGCGTCGGAAACAAGATGGGTGACCTCGCCTATGCCATCGGCGGTGCCGCGCGGCGTGCCGGCTACGGGCTGCTGGCCGACCACGGCGGGCACGGCATCGGCCGCACGATGCACGCCGAGCCGCCTGTACCCAACGACGGGCGTCCCGGCAGAGGGCTCAAGCTCACCGAAGGGCTCGTGATCGCCATCGAGCCGATGCTCATTCTCGGCGGCAAAGGGGACTATTACCATGACGACGACGAGTGGACCCTGCGGTCGGCGAACGGCCGCCGCGCGGCGCACAGCGAGCACACGGTGGCAGTGACCGCCGACGGCCCCGTGATCCTTACGCTGCAATGACGCTGACCGACCGCTTACCCGCGCTGTCCCGAAACGCGTAGGGTGATGCTGACGCAGGAAGCGGGTCAGGAGGCAAGTTGATGGATCACCGGGGGTGGGACGCCGTCTCGTCCATTGTTGTGGCGTGCTCGCCGAAAAGAGTTTGGAAAGCACTCACCGACCCCGCGGAAGTCAAAGAGTACTTTCTGGGCACGAACGTCACGTCGACGTGGCGTGAGGGTGATCCGGTGACATTCACCGGGGAGTGGAAGGGGAAGGCCTACGAGGACAAGGGCACCGTTCTGGAGTGCAGGCCCAATGTGCTCCTTCGCATCAGCCATTACAGTCCGCTGAGCGGTCTGCCCGATCTCCCCGAGAACTATCACACGGTGGAGTATCGCCTGTCAGCAAGGGCCGAAGGCACTGGAGTCACCATCGTTCAGAGTAATAACCGGGACGACGCCGAAGCTGAGGAATCTGCCAAGCTGTGGGACCTGGTGCTTAATAACCTCAAGGAGTATCTGGAGCGCTGAGCGGGCGAGCAGGCTCAGATTCCTGGCAAACCGCGTCTTGGGGTTGGCTTGATTCTTAGCGCCGGCGTGTGGCGGATACGCGGCGGCGGTGTTCAGCGGCACGGAGCTGGATGATCCGCGCAGCGCCTGCCATGGCCACGAGGACGCCGCCGCCCACTGCAGCGATGAACAGCGCGATGCCGAGGGCCACAGCACCTTCCAGCCCGAAGAACTTCACCTGGACCAGTTCCTGGTTCTGCAGGATGAAGACGATCAGCAGCACAAGGACGACCAGTGCCGACGCAACCGCGGCCCAGATCATGCCGGCGCGGGTCACCTGGTGCTTTGGTTCTTCTTTACCCGCAGCAGGGGTGGAGGTTCCGTCATAGCCCGGCAGGGCGTCGGTCCCTGGCCGGGTTCGCCCCATCTCGGCGGCGGGACGGGGTTCTTCCAAAGGCGGGGGTGCGGCAGGTCCAGGAGTCTGCGCCGGAGGGCGTGAGGAATGCTGCTCGGACGGGTCACGATCAGAACGACTCTGCGGCATGTGGAGTGAATCCTTCCGGTGTTGGCTCCATCAGTGTGGGCTGCGTGGCGCCGACGCCACCCCGGCGTGCCCGGAGCCCACTTCGATCATAAGCACGTTTCCCGCTTATAGTAAGCATGCTTGGCATCCTCTGGTGCCGCCCATCCCCGAGACGTTCATCGCGGTCACGGGGTACCCGACCAGGATCAGGGGCCCTGTGGACGCGCTGCCCGACTCCTAAGCCACGGAATGCGATGCTCGCCCAGTACTCTTAGGACAGTTTGTGTGGGGACGTGAACGGATTATGGGGGCTGCTGTGAGCAGGTTTGGCTTCAGAAGGCTACTGCGGAGAACTAACGCGCTGATACCGCCATCCTCAGTTGACGAGGAACGCTGGTTAGAGAAGCACTCGAGCGACCTGTTCGCCTACGAGATGCTTACTTTGCGGGACGTTGAGAAGGACGCTCTGATGTGGCAGGCGCCTTCTTTGGCTCTGGCCGCACAAGCATTCTTGCTGACCATCGCACTCAATCCGCAGTCTCCGGCTTATGCGGTCCTTATCTCATCAGCCCTCGGCTTTGTTGTGGCGTGGCTGTCGATGCAACTCATGGCAAGACACCGTCTGCTGAACCTCCTGGACCGGGCGTATCTTCACTATCTGGAATCGAAGACGGGTCTTCCGCATATCAGCGCGAGAAACTACTTCTGGCCAGATGGCGAGTATCGGGTACCCGCGTGGCTGAAGCAGGACGAAGCTACTGAGCAGAGATGGCCCAACAGGGGTGCCCCCGCGCTCCCGTCAAAGTTAGCCGGCACCAAGAGCTATGAGACATGGATCAAGGGGCTGGCAGTCTTCGCGATCCTGAACGCAGGCATCTTCTTAGTTGCCTTGGTGCTGTGGCTCATTGCAGCTATACCCCTATGGCTGCCGCACCGATGACAGAAGCCTGATCGCTACTTCCTGCCGCTCTTCGCAGTGGAGAAGCTCCTGCGGCGCAGGCATACTTGGCGGCAAGTTCTGAAGGAGAGAGGGAGATGGCATTGAGGCCGCGCTGATTCCGGTGGGTAACTAGTGGATCAGCCGCTTCATCAGGAAGAAAATGAAGCGGTCCTGACATGCGTTTCCGCAGGTCAGGACCGCCATTCTCTGTGCCCCAGGAGGGAATCGAACCCCCGACCGGCGGATTAGAAGGCCGCTGCTCTATCCCCTGAGCTACTGGGGCAAGTGGGTGCCCGGCTGGTTCCCGGGTGCCTCAAAAAGTCTACATTGCCTTCCGGCCGGACGGTGGCAGGGCCGGGAACGTTTCGTCCGGGCCCAATCTCCAGGAGGCGCTGTGGGTGGTCCGGCGAGGTTTATCCACATACGCAACTTCGGCCCTCCCGGGAACGGCCTGACCGGTTGATGCTGTAAATGCCTGCTATGGCAAGACACATCGAGACAGGACACCAAGATGACCGACTACATTACTGTCCGGGGCTTCGTTGCCACGGAGATCAGGAGTTCCACCACCCCGGGCGGCGTGGCAACGGCCTCCTTCCGCCTCGGGTCGACGGACCGCCGGTACGACCGGGCAAGCAGCACCTGGGTGGATGGCAACACCAACTGGTTCACAGTGCAGGGCTACCGGCAGCTGGCCGGAAACATGGGATGCAGCATCAAGAAGGGCCAGCGAGTCATCATTGTTGGCAGGCTGAAGATGCGCAGTTGGGAAAAGGACGGCCGGATCTACCATGCCGCGGAGATAGACGCAGAATCCGTGGGGCACGACCTCATGTGGGGCTCGGCCAATTTCACGCGGACGGCAGGCAACACTCCGCAGGCTGCCGCGGCGGCTGCTGCTGCTGATGACGTCACCGGCGGGCACGGATCTGATTCCGACCCGTCAGGCCGGAGCGCCTCTGCCGGGGAAGGGGAGGAAGACGACGAGGACCACGATGCCGCCGAGTCCGGCGTGTTCATCGACGACGCTTCGGGAGAAACCCTTCAGCTCGACTCCGAAACGGGCGAGCTCACCGGGGCGGCGGCCTGACGCCGCCGGGGTCATGCGGCACCGTTCCCCCGCGGTGCCGCATGGCAGAATGGCACCGTGACAAGACCCAACGCGCTCCAACCGACCACTGCTCTTCGGGGTTCCCTGACCGGGACGCCGGCCAGGATCGCGGTTGCCGGGCTGGTGCTGTGGTCACTGTCCGCGTGCACCGCCGTGTCCGGCGCCGACTCCGCCGCCACGCCGGCGGCAACAGCAGGTTCTGCAACATCCGGTTCACCGTCGCCGCGGCCGACGGCAGCCTCGGGCGCGGGGCCCGGCACGGCGACCGCGAAACTGCAGAAGATCATGACAGATACGCTGGGAGCAGTGGCTGCCGCTGCTCCGAAACCCGGCACCGAGCAGATCAGGCAGGCGCTCGCCGCCGCTGGGGTTCCTGCCGCCACCCTCGAGGTTTCAGCGGGCCGCACGCCCACCGGTCTGGACGTGGATTCCATCGAGGCGGCGTCGGTCCAGGGCAGGGAATGCGTCATAGGCCAGATCCGCAACGGCAAAGTGACTGTGACAGTGCTGCCGGTCCTCGCGAGTGGCAAGTGCTTCGTGGGAGCTCCTGCCTGAAGCTGCGAATGTGAGTTATGCCCGTCAACCCACTAGATTTGGAACCATGGCGGAATTTATCTACACAATGACCAAGGCCCGTAAGGCTGTTGGCGAAAAACTTATTCTCGACGACGTCAGCATGTCGTTCTTCCCGGGCGCCAAGATCGGTGTCGTTGGCCCCAACGGTGCCGGTAAGTCCACCATCCTCAAGATCATGGCAGGCCTGGACACGCCCTCCAACGGCGAGGCGCGGCTGAGCCCCGGATATACCGTGGGCATCCTGCTTCAGGAGCCGCCGCTGAACGAGGAAAAGACCGTCCTGGGCAACGTCCAGGAAGGTGTTGGCGAGATCTACGGCAAGATCCAGCGCTTCAACGAGATCTCCGAGGAGATGGCCAGCCCCGACGCCGACTATGACGCGCTGCTGGAGGAGATGGGCCACCTGCAGGAAGCCATTGACGCCGCCGATGCCTGGGACCTCGATTCCCAGCTCGAACAGGCCATGGATGCGCTCCGCTGCCCGCCCGCCGATGCCGATGTCACCCTGCTCTCCGGCGGTGAGCGCCGGCGCGTGGCGCTCTGCAAGCTGCTGCTGCAGAAGCCGGACCTCCTGCTTCTCGATGAGCCCACCAACCACCTCGACGCCGAGAGCGTGCTGTGGCTGGAACAGCACCTCTCCACCTATGCCGGCGCCGTCCTGGCCGTCACCCACGACCGGTACTTCCTGGACCACGTCGCTGAATGGATCGCCGAAGTGGACCGCGGGCACCTCTACCCGTATGAAGGCAACTACTCCACGTACCTGGAGAAGAAGCGTGCCCGCCTGGAAATCCAGGGCAAGAAGGACGCCAAGCAGGCCAAGCGCCTGTCCGAGGAACTGGAATGGGTGCGCTCCAACGCCAAGGGCCGCCAGACCAAGTCCAAGGCCCGTCTGGCCCGCTACGAGGAAATGGCGGCGGAGGCTGACCGGACCCGGAAGCTGGACTTCGAGGAAATCCAGATCCCGCCGGGCCCGCGCCTGGGCGGCCTGGTCCTGGAAGCGAAGAACCTGCAGAAGGGCTTCGATGACCGCACCCTGATCGACGGCCTGTCCTTCTCCCTGCCCCGCAACGGCATTGTCGGTGTCATTGGCCCGAACGGCGTCGGCAAGTCCACGCTGTTCAAGACCATCGTCGGCCTGGAGCCCCTCGACGGCGGCGAACTGAAGATCGGCGACTCCGTCAAGATCTCCTACGCGGACCAGAGCCGCGGCGGCATCGACCCCAACAAGACGCTGTGGGAGGTTGTCTCCGACGGTCTGGACTTCATCCAGGTCGGCCACGTCGAAATGCCGTCCCGCGCCTACGTGGCCGCGTTCGGCTTCAAGGGTCCGGACCAGCAGAAAAAGGCCGGGGTGCTTTCCGGTGGTGAACGCAACCGCCTGAACCTCGCACTGACCCTCAAACAGGGCGGCAACCTGCTGCTCCTCGACGAACCCACCAACGACCTCGACGTCGAAACCCTCAGCAGCCTCGAAAACGCCCTGCTCGAATTCCCGGGCTGCGCCGTGGTGGTCTCACACGACCGCTGGTTCCTGGACCGGGTGGCCACCCACATCCTGGCCTACGAAGGCGATGACGAGAACCCCTCGAAGTGGTACTGGTTCGAGGGCAACTTCGAATCCTACGAGGAGAACAAGGTGGAGCGGCTGGGACCCGACGCCGCGAAGCCGCACCGCGTCACCCACCGCCGCCTCACCCGCGACTAAGCACCAACTGCAAAGGCCGGTCCCCA
>NZ_JCAXEA010000035.1:0-31900 GCF_059759125.1 Arthrobacter sp. GQ119
AGCCAGCGCGAGACGGCCACGAGGGCCCAGAAAAGCATTAGGGTGGGGCATTGAAGACCTCCGTTTGTGGAACTGGACTCTTAGACAAGCCCCACTCCACTCGGAGGTCTTCTTCATGTCACCACACCACGCCGACCGTCACTAACGTCTGTGGCTAATACACCTAGGCCTGTTTCAGCCCGTCCTGATACTCCGCCTCCTGGCGGACGGGCCCGCGCGCCGGCGCCGCCGGCTTCTGCAGCTGCCTCTGCGGGTGCTTCCCGGCAGACAACACCGGCGCGGCCGCCGGCCGCTTCGGCCGCAGCACCTCGGGCCGCCGCCCGAAGATGCGCCGGAGAAGCGGCGGCTCTTGCTGGAGCCGCCGCAGCACCCACGGCAGGAAGTAGGTCTTCGCCCAGACCAGGTCACCGGCTCCGGCCTGCCGCCAGCTCCGCTCCGGCAGTTCCCGTGGCTCCAGCGGCTGGAGGGTGTGGGGCACGTTCAGGGTGTCCAGCACCATCATGGCGATCGTGTGGTGCCCCAGCGGCGAGAAATGCAGCCGGTCCGGGTCCCACATCTGCGGATCCCTCAGTTCGCGCAGGGCCCACAGGTCGGCAACAAGGCAGTGGTGCTTGTAGGCGATGGCACGCAGGTTCTCGTTGTAAATGGCCACCCTGGCCCGGTTCCGGCCCAGGACGGGCGTGTGCCACCAGTCCGGACCCGTGAAGAGCACAATGGTGGCCCCGGTGGTGCTCAGCCGCTCCACTCCGGCGTCCAGCCGGGCAGCAAGTTTGTCCGGATTGCTGTTGTGGAACACCATGTCGTTTCCGCCGGCGGAAAGGGTGATCAGGTCCGGCTTGAGCGCGAGTGCCGGCTCCGTCTGCCGGTCCAGGATCTCCTGGAGCAGCAGGCCGCGCACGGCCAGGTTGGCGTAGGAAAAGTCCTCGCGGCCCGCGCTCAGTTCTTCGGCCACGCGGTCTGCCCAGCCGCGCAGCCCGCCGGGGCTGCGCTCTTCGGGATCTCCCACACCTTCGGTAAATGAATCTCCCACGGCTACGTACCGGCTCCAGGGGTGCGGAGCCTGTCCCTTGCCGGAACCGCTTGGGGTGTAGCGGCCGACGGCGTCCATCGCCCATTCCTTTCGTTCGCCGCCCGCAGGCTCCCCAGCAGCTTGGGGCGTTACTGAGGTAACGCTTTCGTTTGCCTCGGAATTCCGCAAAATCGGGAGAATTTTCCCGCGGCCGTTGCTGGTGTGAACAGTGCTTCCAGCGTGACAAGAGTGGCGCCACAGTACTTAATGGGACTATGCCTTCCCCGGAGTCCCGCCGTCGTCGTCACTGCAGCAGTGCTGCGGGTGACGCACACCCAGCCCACCGCTGACGCCGCGTGCGACGCACTGCCGGCTCGGCGCCATCGAATCGGTGCAGGCCGTGTCCGGAGGCGCGATGAGGCGGATCAACTGTCCGACATGTAGTCAGGAGCCGGATGCTGATGTGGACAGGGATGCCCTCTGTCGGGACAACCAGTGGGGCTTTGCCGGCTGCATCGTGCCCAGGCTTGAGAGTGAGACGGCCAGGATTGAGGCCAGGGCCAGCGCGGTGGCTGGTGCGAGGATGGCCCAGGGTGCGCGCTCGACGTAGTTGATTCCTTCAGCAAGGATCAGTCCCCATTCCGGGGAGGGCTGTTGCGGCCCGAGTCCAAGGAAGCCGAGGGCGGCCAAGGCGAGGGCGATTCCCGGTATCCGAAGCATGGCGTGTCTGAATACCGGGGGAAGGACTGCGGGAAGGATGTAGCGCCAAAGCACACGGACCCGGCCAACACCCAGGACCGGAAGGATCTTTACGTACGGTTCTGCCCTGGCTTCATGTGCCAGGGCGGCTGTGTGCGCGGCCAGCGGCGCCCAACCTACCAGGGTCACCGCGATCGCCGCGCCATGGGCGGAAGGGCCGGTGATGGCTGCCACGATCAGCCCGACGAGAATGGGAGGCGTGGCGTTGGCTACTTCCAGAGGCCCTGTTGCCGCGAGCGGGAACAGGCCGATGATGATGCCGATGGCCAGGCAGGCCAGGACCACCAGCAGTGAAGTTCCCAGGGTGGCGATGGATCCGTGGCCTACACGTGCCAGCAGGTCGCGTCCGCTGGCATCTGCACCAAAGGGCAACAGCAAAGTGGGGGCGGCGAGTCTGGGGTGATTGGAGCTGAAGGGGTCACGCAGAAGCCCTGCGATGATGACGGCCGCCAGCGCTCCTGCGCAAATGAGAGGCACCGCGGCCTCACGCCGTCTCGAGGTGCGGGGATGCCCCGCAACGGGCATCGTGCCGGAACGAAGCGCGGCACCAAGCAGTGCGTAGCGTGCTGCCGCGGCCATGGAACCTACTGCGACGGCCAGAGCCAGGAGTGCCAGGATTCCTGCTTGCAGGGCCGGGATGTCCTGGGCGTTGGCTGCTCCCAGGATGGCCCGGCCAAGCCCGGGAATCGCGAACACTTTCTCCACCGCGACCGCTCCGCCGGTGAGGCCGATAACCGTCAGCGCGGTCTGGTTGAGCACGGCCGGCAGGGCCCGGCGCAGCACGGCGGCGGTGATCTGCGCTGGGCTGGCACCTGCCATGGCCCAAGTTGCCGTCCATTTTTCTTCGAAAGCTGTGCTGATCGCGTCGGACAGCAGTCTGCCGATCAGGCCGCCGGCCGGCAGGCCCAGGGCCAGCGCCGGCAGCACTGCCTGGTGGAGTCCCTGCCAGCCGTAAGGGGGGAACCAGCCCAGCCAGACCGCGCCAATGACGAGCAGCATGGCGGCGAGCAGGAATTCAGGAAGGGAGGTCAGGGCCGCTGCGACGACACCGGATCCGCGGCCGGGTTTTCCTGCCAGGCCACGGACCACGGTGGGGATGCACAGCAGGACGGCTACCACCGCCGCCACTGCAACGGCGAAGGCCATAAGGGTGATGGAGACGCCCAGCGCAGCCATGGTTCCAGGCCCGACGGGCGTGTTGGAGATCCAGGAGGTTCCAAAGTCCCCGCGGAGAACTCCGCCGAGCCAGCCGAGGAAGATATTGAAGGGCCCCTGGTCCAGCCCGAGTTCGGCGCGGATCATGGCCAGCGTTTCATCGGTGGCTTCCCGGTCCGCGTACCTGGCACGCAGGACGGTGTATTCCGGGCTTTGCCCGGACAGCCAGGGCAAGAGACCGATCAACATGACCATCGCAGCGAGCGCCAGAATGCGGGAGATGCCCGTTTTGATGAAGGCCGGGCAGCGCATTATCCCGAGATCCCCGTTTTGCTGGTGATCAGCGCACGTTCACGGGGGTCACGTTCCACGTCGCGGACTTTGGCGGATTCGCCTTGGATGACCCGTTCGTGCAGCAGCGGCACGACGGCATCGTTGGCCAGGATCAAGGCTTCGGCCGCGGCAATGGCCGCTCGGCGCTCCTGCCCTGCCGGTATCGCGGCAGCTTTGACCAGTGCTGCGTCCACGTCCGGGTTGCAGAACTGGGAGATGTTGAACGAGCCGTTGCAGGAGAAATCGCTGTAGAGGTACGCCACCGGGTCACCGGAGTCCAGGACGGTGGCCCGGGAGAGGATGAAGGCGTCGAATTTGCCGTCCAGGGCGTCGGACTCGATGTGCTGGTATTCGCGCACATCCTGTTCCACGATGAATCCGGCTGCTTCGAGCTGTTGTTCGATCTGCACGGCGACCTCCGGCAGTTCGGCACGGTCCGTGAAGGTGCCAAGGCTGATCCGGACCCCGTTGACACGTGCGGCTGCGGGCCGCTTGATCAGCGTCTCGGCGTAGGAAGCATTTTCGCGTTCTTTTGCCGCCCAGGGCAGCGCCGGGCCAAGCAGTCCACCGGCTGCATCGGCGCGTCCTTCATAGACGCGTTCGACGATGGTGGCCCGCTCGATCGCCTCGCGGGCTGCTGCCCGGACGGCGGGGTCCGAGAACGGCCCTGACTCGTTGTTGAGGTACAGGGTGTTGGTCCTCGGCATCGGCACTTCGTGGACCAGCGCCGGGTCGATCTGGCCTGCCTGCCCGACGGGGATCGCTTCGATGACGTCGGCGGTTCCGGTCCTCAAGGCTGCGGCCCGTGCGGTGCCGTCGGGAACGAACTGGACATCCAGGCCGCTGCTGGCCGCCTTTTCACCCCAGTAGCCGTCGAAGCGGTTCAACGTCGCCGACGTGGTTCCGTCCACCGCTGTCAGGACGTAGGGGCCGGTGCCGGCGTTGATGGGGCTGACCACGCCCCCGGATTTGTAAGCCGAAGCTGCCAGAATGGACAGCTGCGGACTCGACAGGCGCTGCGGGATCAGCGGATCATCAGTTCCGGTGGTGATGCGTACAGCGTTGTCACCGTCCGGGGTCGCGGTGAGCCGGACACCGTCCAGGATCCGCGGCTTCGGGCTGGCATTGGCCGCGGCCGTCAGGGAGGCTGCAACCTGTTCCGCGGTAAGGGCAGTGCCGTCGTGGAACGTGACGCCGGTCCGGATTTCGAAGCGCCAGCTCCTGCCATCAAGTTGCTCCCAGGCTGTAGCAAGGGCGGGCTTGGCATCCCCCAACGCATCAAGGACGACAAGGGTTTCGGCGGTCTTCCAGCGGGAAAGCTTAAAGGCATCATCGCTAAGGGGCGTGAGTCCGGAACGGGGCGGCTGCAGCATAGCCACCTTAATGCGGGCATCGGCACTTGCGCCATCTGCTGCCGGCGCACTTTCGGCTGCGGAGAAGCATCCGCTGAGGCTGACGGTCACCGCTGCTGCCAAGAGGAGCGCGGCACCTGTCTTTGGGCGTGATCTGGCCATGGGTTGCTACCTGTCTTTCGTTGGTGGAATTTTTTGCTGTTGGAGCGGCCGGGAGGTCGTGCGGCCACACGTTGCGGGGCGCCCGTTATGAGGCCTGGGCCCTGTAATGGCTGGTGGCATCAGCGGCTGACCTGGGTGCGGGAAGACGTGGAATGGCGGCGATGAGCTCCTTGGTATACGGGTGCCGGGGGTTTGCCAGCAACTTGGAGGTGGCACCCTGCTCTATGACTTGCCCCGAGGAAAGGACGACCGTCCGAGTACAGAGTTGAGCGACCGCGGCCAGATCATGCGAGACGAAGAGCAGCCCCAGCCCGTCCCTGGTGACCAGCCGGTCCAGCAGGGCCAGGACCGTTTCCCGCAGTGGCAGGTCAAGCCCGCTGACCGGTTCGTCGGCGAGCAGAAATCGTGGTGAGGTCACCAGTGCCCGGGCGATGGCCACCCTCTGGTTCTGGCCCCCGGATAGTTCCCCAGGCCGGCGGCCATTGAGGTCAGGGGTCAGGTCCACTCGTTCCAGAGCTTCCCGAACCATCCTGTGGTGATCTCCGCGGATCCGGAGCTGCTGCAGGGGTTCAAGGAGCAGCTGGTGCACGCTCATGCGCGGGTCAAGGCTGCCGGCCGGGTTCTGAGGCACGTACTGCACGATCCGGCGGTACCACCGCAGTGACGACACGGATCCGGCCCTGACGGGGACACCGTCAAGCTCTACGGTGCCGGCCGTGGGGTCTTCCAAAGCCAGGAGGGTGCGCAGCAAGGTGGATTTGCCGGAGCCGGAGCTTCCCACCAATGCGGTGCTGTGTCCGGCAGTCACCGACAGGGACACGTCCTTCAGCGCCTCCACCGTCCGGGCCCACTTCCATGGACCGCCACTGCGGTAGCTGTGGCTGAGGTTTATGCCCCGCAGTTCGGTGCTCATGCTCCTGCCCCCGCGGCGAAGACCTGGGTGCTGGCCTCTGCAGCTTCCACGAGCTGCCGCGTATAGCTGTGCCC
The DNA here is from genome assembly GCF_059759125.1 of Arthrobacter sp. GQ119. Lineage (NCBI taxonomy): Bacteria > Bacillati > Actinomycetota > Actinomycetes > Micrococcales > Micrococcaceae > Arthrobacter > Arthrobacter sp. GQ119. Next base: position 5,758 of record NZ_JCAXEA010000035.1, read on the forward strand.
GGGCCTGGCAAGGAGCTGGTCCATGGGTGCCTCTTCGACGATCGCACCGGCCTGCATCACCAGTGCACGCGTACACAGGGATGCGGCGACCGCCAGGTCATGGGTAATGAACAGCATTGCCCCGGTACTGCCGGTACTGCGCCTGAGCGCCTCCAGAACCTGGGCCTGGCTGATGATGTCCAAAGCGGTCGTTGGTTCGTCCGCGATCAGGACAGTGAAACGGCGCGCGAGGGCCAGCGCGATACAGACCCTTTGCAGCTGGCCGCCGGAGAGCTCGCCGCTGTAGCCTGACAGCACCCGCTCCGGATCCGTAAGGCCGACGGACATGAGCAGATCCGCCGCGCGTTCGCGCGCCTCAGCACCGGAAAGGCCGGCCTTCAGCATCGGAAAAGCCAGCTGGCGGCCAAGCCTGACCATCGGGTTCAGCGCAGTAGCAGGGTCCTGGTGAACCGCGGCGAAGTCCCCGGTCCCGTCCAGCCTGCGCCGGCCCAACACCGCTTCCCTGCCATTGACCTGCATCGATCCTCCGACGGTCATCCCGCCCGGAAGCTGCCCCAGGACAGCGGACGCCGTCAAAGACTTACCCGAACCCGATGCACCCAGCAGGGCAACGCGCTCACCGGGGGCAATCCGGAAGGAGACCCCGGAAACAAGGGCCCGACCCCGCAAAGACACGGTCAGATTGCGCACCACGAGGGCAGATGTCATGAAAGTTCTTTCAAGAGTGGGAGATTATGGCAGAGCGGGCCCGTAAAAGATATCAATAATCATTCGCAACAAAGAAATTAGGGGACTATACGATCCCACCGCCCCAGGTTCAGCTGGGCATTATGCTAATGATTCTCATTTGCGATAGGCTGGCGGGCGTGATTGGAGTCTCCTATGCCGGCTGAGTTGGCACCACAAGTTTCCCGCCCTGCCACGGGTCTGGCTGGATTGCGGGCCCTGCGGAGACCACGCTTTCTGGAGCGGTCTCTCGTTTCTCTCCTGTTGCTCGGCATAGTGCTTGTTCTAGTGGTTTCCGGCAGCGTGGGGCCGCTGGAGACGAGTCTGGGCCAGTCGTGGCAGGTCGTGATCGGCCACCTCGTCCCGGGTGTGCCGTGGATGGCGGACGGCTCGTTGTCTGTGGCGCAGGACCAGGCTGTATGGAACTTTCGCCTGCCCCGGGCCCTGCTGGCCGGGACTGCCGGGGCTAGCCTGGCGTTGGCCGGTGCCCTGCTGCAGGCGAACGTACGGAATCCACTCGCCGAGCCCTACATCCTGGGCGTTTCGGCCGGGGCGGGCGTCGGCGCCGTGGTCGCGATTGTTGCTGGTTCCACGGCTGTTGCCGGCATCGGTCTCAACGCTGCTGCCTTCGCCGGAGCCACCGGTGCAACAGTCCTGGTGTACCTGCTCGCGAAGCAGGGCGGGATCATCGCCCCTTCCCGCTTGATCCTGGCAGGCGTAGCGCTCGGTTCGCTGCTGTCCGCAGTTACGAATTTTCTCACCATCACCACGGATGCCCAGAACGTGTACAGCGTGCTCTTCTTCCTGCTTGGCAGCGTCTCCGCAGCCACATACCCGCAGTTGCTTTTGCCCGGACTCAGTCTTTGCGCCGTCGGCGTCTACGCCATGCTTCGGTCCCGTGCGCTGAACGCGCTGCTTGCCGGGGACGAAGCTGCTATGGCGCTGGGTGTCAACGTCGAGGCGATGCGCCGCACGCTGCTCCTCGCCACCGCCTTGCTGACCGCGACCACCGTGGCTGTGTGCGGCGGTATCGGCTTCGTGGGCTTGGTGGTCCCGCACGCCGCGCGGATGGCGGTCGGGTCCGACCACCGGCGAATGCTGCCTGTCACCATTTTTGGCGGAGCCCTGTTCCTGATGCTCACGGACCTCCTCGCCCGTACAGTGGCCCAGCCGGCAGAGATCCCAATTGGCATCCTGACAGCCGCCGTCGGGGCTCCATTCTTCCTGTGGCTGATGCGCGGCGGCGGAGCGAACCGGGCCGGTGTGAACCGGTGAAGGTCAGTTTCGAGAATGTCAGCGTCTCGCTTGGCGGCACCACGATCGTGCACCACATCAGCCTCAACGTCCCGTCCGGCTCGGTGCTGGGCATCCTTGGCCCCAATGGCTGTGGCAAATCAACGCTCTTGCGCACCCTGTATCGGGTCAACAAGCCATCCGCCGGAATCGTGCGGGTGGACGGCGATGACATCGCCCGGCTCAGCGCCCGCGAAGCGGCCCTGAGGATTGCCGTGATGGCCCAGGAGTCCAGTCAGGAGTTCCCCATGACAGCCCGCGAGGTGGTGATGCTGGGCCGGGTGCCGCACCAGCGCGGCTTTGGCGCCGATTCAGCCCGGGACCTCGGGCTGATGGAGGAAGCACTGCACGACGTCGGCGCCTCCGCTCTGGGGCATCGCTACTTCGCAGGGCTGTCCGGTGGAGAGAAGCAGAGGGTCCTGCTGGCCCGCGCGCTGGTGCAGGAATCCCCGGTGCTGGTGCTGGATGAACCCACCAACCATCTGGACATTGCCTTCCAACTCGAGCTCATGCAGCTGGTGAGTGGACGCGGCCTGACCGTTTTGGCGGCGCTTCATGACATTAACCTGGCGGCCGAGTTCTGTGACCACGTGGCCGTGCTTCAGGCCGGCCGGCTGCAGGCTTTTGGCCGGCCCGACGAAGTCTTGGACGAAGACCTGATCCGAAGCACTTTCGGGGTGGGCTCCAGGAAACTCGTCCACCCTCTGACCGGCCGTGCCCTGATCGCAGTGGCGGCCCCATCGAAGATTCCCGCGGTACATTCCGCCGCGTCCCCCTGAACCACCAACACCGGAGGCAATCCTTGAAGAAACCCATCACCCCGTCCAAAACCGCTGCACTGCTCGGTTCCCTGGTCTTGGGCAGCACCCTGCTGGCCGGCTGCGGGCAGGCCGTCACGCCCACCGCCTCCGCCGAAGTGCCAGGCAAGGCCGCAGATACCATTCAGAACTGCGGACGCTCACTGACTTTCGGGGCTGTGCCGCAGCGCGCAGTGGCCATGACACCCGGGCAGTCGGAGCTCATGGTCAAGCTGGGCCTGGCCGACAAGGTAGTCGCTGAGGCCCAGACGAAGGGCGAAGAACTGGTGCCGGAGCTCAAGGCCAGCGGCAAGGTCAAGCAGCTGAGCGAACAGATGCCGCCGTCGCGGGAAGTCCTGCTGGGCGTGAGCCCGGACTTCGTTTACTCGCCCACAGGCTATGAGTTCACAGCGGAGCAGGGCTTTGCCAGCATAGAGCAACTGAAGCAGTCCGGCGCAGAGTCCTACATCGCCACCGCCGGATGCCTGGAACGGCGCAGCAGCGCAGTGGTGAAGGACCTGCTGACGGACATCGAGAATATCGGTGCCGTGTTCGGCGTACCCGAGCAGGCCGAAGCTGTCCGCGAGGAAGCCGCCGAGGCGTTGTCCCGGGTGGAGAAGGCCGTGGCAGGAAAGCAGCAGCCGAGCGTCGTCGAGCTGTTTGTGGAGGGCAACACGATGGCGGCGGTCGGTGCCGGCATTGAGTACGACATGATCAAGACCGCCGGCGGCCAGAACGTCTTCAGCCCTTCGGACCCGGCATTCGCCAAGTTCTTCTCGGCCGTCATCTCCCCGGAAACGCTGGTCCAAAAGGACCCGGAGGTCATCGTTTTCACCACGCTGGACAAGGCTCATGAGGATGCCACCCGAGCGTTCCTGCGGGAGAAGTTCCCGGAAGTGGCCGCGGTGAAGAACAGCCGGATGGTGGCCATCGATTCCGACGACGTCATGCCCGGCACCTGGGGCAACATCCGCGCCGTGGAGCAGATCGCCAAGGCGCTGCACCCCGACGCCTTCTAAGCGTTTACCAGCAGCGAAGAGCCTCGGCCGGATACTTCCGGCCGAGGCTTTCGTAGCTCCCGGACGGCCAGTCGCCCAGCACGACCCTGCGGTCACATGCCGCCAGCGTGGATTCCCGGTGCGAGATCGTGATCACCGTAGTCAGACCGGCCAGCCCGGCCACGGCTTCCATGAGGGCCTGCTCGGATGCCGTGTCCAGGCTCGCGGTGGTTTCATCCAGCACCAGCACCTTGGGCTGGAGCAGCAGCGCCCGGGCCAGGCAGAAGCGCGCCCGTTCCCCGCCGGAGAGGCTCATGCCCTCTTCGCCGATCAGTGTATGCATGCCTTCGGCCCAGCGTTCCCCGAGCAATGGCAGCCCCGCCCGGTCCAGCGCCGTGAGCACTTCTGTTTCCTGGGCGTCCGGCACGGCCAGGCGCATGTTTTCCAGAACGGTGCCGTGGAAGACGCGGGCGTCCTGTTCCACGAGCGTCACCAGGCGCCGGAACCCGGATTCGTCCAGTTCCCAGACGTCCACGGCCTGCCCGGTAGGGGAAACCAGGGAGATGCTTCCGGCGTCGGGCGCCCACAGCCGCAACAGTAGTCGGGCCAAGGTTGATTTCCCTGCCCCTGACCGGCCGCTGATCCCCAGGTGTTCCCCGGGTGCCACGGACAGGGAGACGGAGCGTAGGGCTGCCGCGCCGCCGTCGTATGTAAATGCCACGTCCCGCACCTCTACGCCCAGTGGGCCGTCCGTTTCGAGGGCTGCCGCTGTGCCCGCGGCGGGGGTCTCGCCTGGCAGACTGATCCCTTCCAGCACGCGTTGGGCGCTGGCCCGGTGCGGCTGCAGCTGGGTCACGGTGGCGACACTTTCGGCCACGGGTGCCAGCAGGGTCAGGGTGCCGGCCACGAGGGCAGGAAGCCACACAGGATTTAGGCCGGGCTGAGACGCCGCGGCCAGGAAGACGGCCACCACGGTCCCGAGAATGCAGAGCTCGCGCAGCGAGCCCGCCAGCGCGAGCACCGCGTTGAGCCGCCGCTGCACGGCGTCCACGGCCCGGGTGCGGTCCGCCAGCTGGCGCTGTGCATGTTCCTGCAGCCCGAAGCCGAGGATCTCGCGTGTGCCCGCCAACAGGTCCACGGCCAGCACGGACAGCTCGGACTTGGCCTGCTGCACCCGGCCACCCAGCAGGGTGCCCGTCCGCAGGCCCGGGAGGGTCACCGCCAGCAATGCCGTGACCCCCAGCAGGAGGGCCCAGGCCAGGGCGGGTCCAACGGCCAGCAGCACGGCGACCCCTCCCAGCAGGAGCACGGCTGCGCCAGCCAGCTGGGCCACGGTGTGCGCGTAGAAGAACTCCAGCTTTTCGACGTCGCCCATGGCTGTCGCGGCAAGCTTGCCGGTGTGCTGCCCTCGTTTCCGGGACGGTACGCCGCGGGCAAAGCCGTCAAACAACGCCATGCGCAGCGCCGCCAGGATCCGGTAGGCGATGCTGTGCGATACGTCCATCTCGTGCCAGGTCAGCACGGCACGCAGCAGGACGGCCGCGGCCCCGGCGAGCCACCATCCCGGCTCGGCAACCTCGGTTTCGACCACGGCCAGCGCCACTACATACGATCCGGTGACGGCCAATCCGATGAGCGCCAGGTTGTTCAGGATGCCGACGACGGCGGTCCAGGCCATGCCTGTCCACTCCCCGGCCATATGCGGAACCAGGGCAAGAAGGGGTGACCTTCGCCCGTGAGGCGGGGCTGTAATACTCACTGTGGGGCTCCTTCGAGCAGGCTTCCGGAAGTTGCTGGGTCTGCTGGTTCGTCCGGGCGGGTTTCGTGCAAGACGCCGCCCTCGAGCCGGAGCACGGTGTCCGCAGCGGTAAGGGCCTCGGGGCGGTGGGCGATCATGAGAACGATCCGTTCCCGGGCTTGTTCGCGCAGGCCCTCCAGGACCTCGGCGGCCAGACCGGGGTTAAGCGCCGAGGTGGGTTCGTCGAGGAGCAGCACGGGCCGGTTGGCCAGCAGAGCGCGGGCGATGGCGAGCCGTTGGAGCTGGCCGCCTGACACAGAACCCCCGGCTTCGGCCAGGACGGTCTCCAGACCCTCGGGCCAGGCCTGCAGCTCGTGCCCCAGCCCCGCAGCATTCAACGCCTGAAGGAGGTCACTGTCCGTGGCATGCGGTGCCACGGCCAGCAGATTGGCCCGGATGGTGCCGGGAAAAAGGTAGCTGCGCTGGGAGACCACGCTGACGTCGCCCGGCTGCAGTGCCCGTCCGTCCAGCATCCGGTTCCCCTCCGCGGGCAGGAAGCCCAGGATGATGTCGAACAGTGTGCTCTTTCCGGCGCCCGAGACGCCGCTGAGGGCGGTGATGCCGCCGCGCCGGATCCGCGCCGAGGCGTCGCGAAGGACCCAGTCGGCGTCGTCTGCGTAGCGGAAGGAGAGGGAGTCAAGGGTCAGCGTCTCGGGACGGCGGGGAGCCGGAACCACGACGGCGGCCGCTTCCTCACGCTTCTCCGGGACCCCGCCGTCGCGGTCATCTGGGCTTGAACCACCCGCTGCATCGATGCTGCCGAGGGCCGACAAACCCAAATACCCGGCATGCCATTGCCGGGCAAGGTCACGGAGGGGACGGAACACCTCCGAGGACAGCAGCAGGGCGAAATACGTCAGGCCCGGGTCCGGCACGGCAGACAGCGGCCCGGCCCCGACGGCGGCCAGGACGGTGAGCGCGGCGGCTGCCAGCAGCCCTGCCTGGATGCCGAAGTCCGCCAGTGCGGTGTCTGCCAACGAAGTGCGCATGGTGGCTACGGTGGCACGGTGCAACTCATCCGAGCGGCCCTTCAGCTTCGTGCGGATGCGGGGTACGGCGTCCAGGACCTTCAGGGTCCGCATGCCCTGAAGAGCTTCGAGGAAGTCGGCGCTGAGGGCCTCATATGAGTCCCAGTGCTGCTTGCCGCGGCTGGCCAGGAGCTTGCCCCAGAGCCGCGGTGCGCCAACGGCCAGGACCACGGCCACGGCCAGGGCCCCGGCAAGCAGCGGGTTCAGCCATGCCAGTCCGGCCAGCAGCAGCGGGCACAGGAGCTGGAGCTGGAAGGCATGCGGGATGTACTGGGTGATGTAGCTGTCCACGCCGTCCACGCCCTCGCTGAGCGCAAGCCGCCGCGCGCCGCCGCGTTCGGAGGTGTCGCTCAGCCGCTCCGGCCGCAGCAGCCGTTCGGCCAGGCCACGCTGCAGGTCCAGCCGGACCGCGGCTCCGAGGGAACTCGCCAGGCGGCTGTGGAGCTGCTGCAGGAGAAGGCGCCCCAGGCCGCACGCGAGCACCCCCGCGAGGTACGGCACGGCGCCTGGCCGCAGGCCGCCGTCGGCCTCCGTACTGCCGATCCACTGCACCAGTCCGCCAAGTGCCTGTGCCAGGAACCAGGCCTGGAACCAGTAGCTCGCAGTGATGGCGCACAGGACGGCCGTGACCGCGGAGAGCCTGCCCCGGTGGCCGCCCGTCATGGCCAGGAGTCTCCTATTGACCAGCATGTGGAGTCCTTTCTGATGGGGTGGCGGCTGAGAATCCAAGCCCGTGCAGGGTTGTCCAGCCGTCCTGTGTGCCGGTCCAGCCGCCGATGGGGCGGAAGTGAAGCGGCGCGTCGGTTGCGAGTCCGGTGTAAAGGAGGTGGGCTGCCAGCGACGAGGCCCACCACATCCCCGTGGCGTCCGGCGTCGCGGACGTTTGGAACAGCACCATGCCGTCCAGGTTCCGGATCCACTGCTGGCCAGCGCACTGATCGGCGAGCGGTGGGTCCTGCAGCACCGCATGGTCCAGCGGCAAGGCCCGGCAGGATGCAGGTTGCTCGAGCGGAAGCGTCGCCAGCGCCTGTTCCAGCAGCGACCCGGCGAATTCCTGCACCGGGAGCTGTGTGGGGACTGAAGGACGCCCGACGGCGGCGCTTCGCCGCCGGGCGAGTTGGCTTGCTGTCACACCCGGCAGGCCTTGGAACGGCAGAGCTCGGCCAGGCACGCCGGAGCGATAATCTTCGATCCAGCAGGCCGCCAGGGGAAGGCTGCGCGGCCGGCGGTCGGCACACGGCGAGGGTGCCGCTCCGGCGCCGCCCACAGTCAGGTGCTCGAGGGTGGGCAGTGTTCCTTCGGCGCTCAGGGCAACGGCTGCCAGTGCAAGCTCGGGCGCGGTGTCGGGCCAACGATCCTGCCACACTGAATAGTCCGGCAGCCCGAGCGCCGCGGCCAGGTGCTCCGGGTTGCCAGGGAGCCACTCTGCGTCTATTCCCAGGCCCGCGGCATGATGGGCAAGCGCCGCCACGGCATAGGCCGCGTCCGCGAGGAGCAGCGGCATTGTGCGGTGATGGTATTTAGCGGCGGTACGCTGCGGAAGTGCGGTGAACACGACAACGGCGCCCATCGCTGAGCCAACGGTGGTGCCGTCAGCACTGCCTGCGATAGCGGATTCGCCGCGCCGCACCAGAAGGCCGCGGTCTGCGTCGAAGGCGTACGTGCCGGGCGGGACATCGCAGCCCGTCCCGCACAGCACATGGAGCTGCACGGGATAGCAGGCCCCGGCCGACGGAACCGCGCGCTGCCGGATGGTCCCCGGCAGGCCGGTGGCAGGATTGGGATGGAACAGCTCGCTCCACCAGAGTGCGCGGACCATTGCGAGCACCGGGACCCGGCCTGTACCGCTGCCGTTTCCCGGCGAGGTTACGTCCCCGTAGATCGACCCGGCCCAGCCGTTTTGTCTGGAGCCCGGGTGGTCCATGGGCCCAGGTTTCTCCCCGGACCAGGCACGGGCGAAGATGCCGGTAGACGCCGTCCCGCTGCTGGGAGACGCTGCTTTGATAGGCACGGCAGCCTACATGTGCGGTGGCGGGGCGAGGGTGAAGTCCCCCGGCCCGGCCGGCTGTATGCTGCGCCAGCCGCGGCTGAGAGCGGCATGGGAGATGCGCGGGCAGCCGAGGTAGGCGAAGGCGGCGGGCGCGTTGGGAACGAGGCCTCCCACCACGGCCCGCACCACGCTGAGTCCGGTCAGGGCGACGTCGGGCGTGGTCAGCTCGCGCGTGTAGACGCTGTGGCCTGCCAGTTCAAGCCTCCGGTAGACCTCGGGCATGGCGACGTGTTCCACTGCGTCGATCTCGACGGTTCCCCCGGCGGGTTCGGTGAAGCGCCCGGACATGTGGTGCAGCCTCGGGTCCAGCCAGAGCTGCACGTGGGCACCGAGGTCACGGACGGCCTCGAACTGTTCTCCGGCGTCATCGAGGTAGCGGCGATCGTCACGGTGGTCCAGATACAGGCCGCGCGCCATCAGACCGGCCTCCACCGCCTGGAAGACCCAGCCGTCCGCGGCGGTGGCGCCCTGCGTGTAGATCCAGGTGTGCACGGCCTCCAGTACGGCCTTGCGGGCGGCCTCGGCCGGATCGTTCTTGCAGGAGAAGCCGGCAGCGTACAGGCCAGTGTCCGGGTCGAAGACCAGCGCCGCCATGCACGGGGCGAACTCACTGGGCATCTCCACCACCCAGTACTGCAGCCGGCAGCCTGCCATGGCCTCCGCCAGCCCGGGAACGCTTTCGGGCCGGATGCCGCGCGTAGGGCCGTCCAGGTGCCACCACAATTCCAGCGCATCGCGTTCCACGGTTTCCAGCACAGCCCGGTCCATCGCGTCCTGGCGGCCCTGGCCGGTGGCGATGCCGGCGTAGTTGAGATGGTGCAGGCGCGGCAGACTTCGGAAGCGCCGCTGCCGCCAGTTCAGGTAGACCAGGCTGGCCGGGAGCCACAGCTCGGCCTGGTCGGATTTGCGGGTGCAGGATACCCACAGTGCCTCGGTGTCCTCGTCGACGTTCCGGTACGGGAAGTCCTCACGCTCGAGCTGCCAGAGCGCGAACCGCGGCAATTCGTCGAGCGGAACGGCGGTGTGCCCGGCGGTGCCCAGTTCGCGTGCTGTTCCGGTGAAATGCGTGCCGTCCTCGGTGTCTGCCGGGATGAAGTTTCCGCAGTAGCGCTCCATTCCCTCGGCGACGGCGGCAATCCAGGCCTGTCGGCTGTCGCCGAAGGTGGTGCCGAGCGAGACGCGGTCCGCCGGCCAGTCGCCGAGCCAGCGCGCGTTGGAGACCTCGGCTGTCATGGAGGTGTAGGCGGGTGGGGCGCTGTCAGGGGTGAGAACCGGGCGCACGCGGCGGATGATCCCGGTCTGTTCGTCCACCAGGGTGTGCAGGGGCAGCAGGCCGAGGCGTTCGGCTGTTGTGGTCATGGTTCTCCGCTGGATATAGAGGGACGGGGTGGTGACTGGGTCTAGTGAGGTACGTGGTCTTGAGCAGCGGATGTGGCTGCCGGGTCGAGGAGACCGTCCCGCTCGGCAGGGAGCCAGGAATAGCCGTTCTCAGGCACCAGGGTGAACTCCCGGTTCTCCGTGGCCGGCGTCCCGTTCCGGACCGAGCCGAGGAAGTCCTGGATGCGCGCCATGAGTCCGCCCTGTGCGTGCAATGCGGCGGCGGCCCGGGCATCGAGATCGCCTGCGAGACGGTGGCCCCACGGCCCCCACAGCAGTCCCGTCCGGCCGCCCGACCAGGCGGCTGCCAAGGCGAGTGTTTCTGCGGCAAAGAAATCCTTCCGGCCGGAAACCAGCAGCAACGGCGTGTTCGTCCTGCCGTAGCGGGCCTTGAGATCCATGCGGGGAGCGGACCACAGCCGTGCCCAGGCGGCCCGGGACCCGGGACCGTACTCTGCGTCGTGGACCAGCTGTTCCGGGCCTCGGTCAGCGGCGATGCGGCAGCGGCGCTCCAGTTCGGCAGGTGCCAGCGGCGGGGCAGATTCACGGCCGAAGCCATGCATGTGCCACCAGCCAATCCTGTCTCTGAGCCGTGGTGTGCCGTCCGGGTTTCTGGCGGTTTCGAACAGGCCCAGCGCCGGGACCATGGCCACAACGGCCGCTGCCCGGATGGCCGAGCCGCTGGTTTCGAGTGCGCGGGCAGCCTCCAGGGCGCAGTGGGCATCGTACGAGGCGCCGGCCAGGACAAGGGGTGCACGGAGCAGCCCGGCCCGGGCCAGGAATGTGGCGGTGGCGGCGCCGTCGTCGCCTTCCCGGGAGTAAGGGTGCCACTCGCCGGTGGAACCGTAGCGGCCTCGGACATCCTGGACGACGACGTCGTAGCCCGCACGCTGCCAGGAACGGGCCTGCGCCCCATACTGTCCGCGGCCATACGGAGTGCGGATCAGGATGGTCCCCTGGGTCCGGCCATGCTTGGAGCTGTGGTAGCTGTCGGCGGCGAGAATCGTGCCGTCTTCCGTAGCGAATTCAAGATACCCGGGCAATGAGCCTGCAGTCATGGGATGAGATCCGGGAGTGGTGCGGGTTCGGGGAACGCCAGCACGGGGTGGTCGCTGGCCGCGAGCGTTACCATATCGAGCCTCCAGAGCGTTCGCCGGAGGGTTGACAGGGCGGGGGCATCCTGCTGCCAGGCCGCGATGGTGGTTAGTAGCCGGGCTGTCAGAATCGTTTTCGCGGCGGCCGGGATGCCTGCGGGGCCGGTGTCGGCGGCGGGGGACGCGTCCAGCCACGCGCGGAGTTCGGAAGCGGCGGGTGAGGCTGCGAGCCGGCGGCGGAGGACGTGTGCCCCTGTGGGGTCCTGCGGTTCAACGGCCAGCGGGTCGACGAAAATCAGTTCCCCTTCGCGGTAGCAACGCAACACGGCGGTGCCGGCGGCGGGGAGGTGGTCGAATGCGCCGCGTTCGTGCGGCGATCCGGCGACGTGGAGTACGAGCCCGGCCGACACCGGTATGTCGTTGGCGCTTTCCAACACGGTCAGAGCATGGCCGCTGAGGGCCTGTGCCAGTTCCTGCCGCCAGGACTCGGGAGCCAGGATTGCGATGCGTTCGCGCCCAAGGGAGGGGCGGATCCTGGCCTCCCGGCGTTCGGCCAGTTCTGCACGCACCCGGCCTCCCAGTTCCCCCGTAAGGTCAGCGGCCGCCGTCGTGCCCGTGCTGGACAGCGGGACACGCAGGAAGGCACCGTCTCCAGAGCGGACTGTGGTGTGTCCGTTGATCTCGAAGGCGTCGATCATCTGTCGGTGCATTGGTTCCCTTTCCGGGTCGCGCTGAGGGCGGGCAAACTAACGGGGCGGGCACGCCGGCGCGCCCGCCCCGTGGCTTAGTGACTAGTCGAACGGGTTCTCGACCAGGGCGTTCGAGTGCGTTGCCGACAGGTGTGCCAGCTGCTCGGTCTCTTCAACTTCAACCAGCACCTTGGTGTTCTCCATGGTGGGTCTCCTTTCAATCGGTGTTGTGATTGCTGCTGTTGTGGCAACGCTCGCCACCCTATAATTAAATGAGAATCATTATCAAATAGCTTTGGAGGGGTTCCGTGTCACGGGAAATTCTTGTAGTTGCAGACCAGAAGGCCGGAACGGTCCAGTTCGTTGAACCCGTTTCCGGGGCCGTGCTGGGGCGGATCGACGGCGTGGTCCTCGCCGAACACGCCGGGATCCTGCCCTTGGGCGGCGGGCGGTGCGCGTTTGTGGACGATGCCGGAGGCGCCCTGATCATCGCGAACCCGTTCCACACGGTCATTCCTTCCGGAGGCCCCGTCCCCTCCAGAGACCCTGTCCAACAGCGGATCTCCGTCGCCATCCCTGGCGAGCACCTCGCCTGCGACCCCTCCGGGCGCTTCATGGCGGTAACCACGGGCCTCGGCCAGTCATGGGAAGCCTGGAGCGATCTACTCACCGTCGTGGATCTGGACGCGGACGGCGGTCCGTGCTCGCGCCGCGTCCGCACCCGCGCCGGCGAGCCCGGAGTGGTGGTGGCGGAAACGCCCGACGGCCCCCGCGCGGTAGTCCGCCACCGGGAACCCGGCGGCATCGAATCCCTTTCGCTCGAGCGGATACTGGACGAGGGCGTGCACTGCCCCCAACTGCGAGGTGAACAGTTGGGAGGGATCTCTGACGACGGCCACGGAGACGCCTACGACCCCGCCACCGGCACCATGTTTGTGGCAACGGACCGCGGAATGGAGCGCTTTGATGTCCGCAAACCCCGCCCGGAAGCGCTCGAAACGCTCCCGTGGACGGCGCCCGGGCGCGCCTACTTCCTTCGCTTCTGCCGGCAGCGCCGCATCCTGGCGGCCGTGCTGCGCGAGGGCGGCGACCACCCACGGGAGTGGGACTCCTGGCGCAATGCGCTCTGGATCCACGACGTCGACTCCGGGCTGACGCGCACCGCGGCCCTGGGCGATGGCCTGATTTTCCGTTTCGCCCTGACCGCCGCGGGGGCCGCCGTGGCACGGGTACATCCCGACGGCGACGACCTCACCGTCCTGGAACTCGGCTCCCTGGCGGTACGCGGCCGCTGGGAACTTCCTCCCATGGACCATGCTCCCCGGCCGGGGCACGAGCCGTGGGACAGCGCCGACCGGCGGGCGGTGGCGGCGTCGCCGTCGTCGGAGCTCGTTGCGGTGACCCGCGGCGGGCACGGCGAGGTGCACCTGGTGGATACGGCCCTGCCGGGATCACCGCTGCGGACCATGGCCACAGACACGCCGCTGCGGGACGGCGGGCACCTGGGGTGGTTGTCATCCGCCCAGGCCGCTCCCGAAGACACGGTGGGACGGTGAGCATGGCGCTGACTTCACGCGGCACAGAGGTGCTCCCCGGCGCCGGGCTGCAAAGCCACTTTCGGAAGCGGCTCCAGCACTGGGACAGGACCCCGAGGCAAGGAATCCCGCAGATTGCCGGCAGTACCGCGGTCCACTTGTGGCGCGGGGCAAACGATGAGTTCGCAGCACTGTATGTGGCTCCGGAGGCGCGACTGAGGAGCACCTGGGACGTACGGACAGGCTCAGGAGGACTGAGCCCGCTCGGCACCAGAATCCCAGCACCGCCGGACACCGTAGTCCGTGGATTCGCACTGTCCTCCGACGGCCACCGGATCGCCGCATTGCTGAGCCCGCCGCACAGTGAAATCGCACAGTTGTGGCTGCTCACCCCCGACGCGCAGCCCATGCTGGTTCCGGGCGTGCATGGCTGGCATGGGACGCCGGTCTGGGACACCACCGGATCATCCGTCTTCGTGCTGGACGGGAAACCGCCGCTGCAAAGGATCCTCCGCTGCCCCGTTTCGACTTCAAAGGTGGGCGCAAGACCCCAGGTTGCGGACGACACCGGTCCCGAAGTGCTTGGTTTTCCCGCCGAACTAGCCTCCGAGCGCACTGACGGCGCAGCCGGGCACCGTCTCTCCCTGCGCAGCCGCGGTGGCAAACTTCAATTGCTGGCTCGGACACCCGGTGCCGGCGCCCGCCTTTGGGAGCTGAGTGGCGCCGCCTGGCGGAGGCTCGACGTGGACGTGCCCGTCAGTGTTCCGTCCGTGCATGGCAAGGTCCTTGCCGCTGTGGAGGCGCCTGGCGGCACCGTGCTTGCCGTGGACCACGACGGCACCACACGACTGACCCTGGCCGGTCGTCCGCTCCTGACGCTCTCAGCCGCGGAACAGATTGTGGCGCTGTCCGTGACGGTTCATCCCGGTGGTGCCGCATTGTGGGTCCAGACGGCCTCGCCCGAACGGCCGTCAGGAGTGGTCAGCATCCCGCTGCCGCCAGATGTGGCCGGCCCAGAGGGCACGGCCCGAGGGTCGGACGATGCCGGCTTTGTCCACCTGCACCTGCTTGCCCCGGGCAGCGACGGCGTTGACATTCCCCTGCTCATTTCGGCCCGGGCCCAGGATCTGGACGCCTCCAACAGGCCGCTGCGGCCGCGGCCGCTCATCCTGACCTGCTATGGGGGGTTCGGCGTCAGCCACCGCACAGAGCCCGAGCCCAGCGTGCCCGCATGGCTGGAAAGCGGCGGCATCTACGTGGCGGCCCAGCTGCGTGGGGGCGGCGAAAAAGGAAAGGCCTGGCACGAGGCCGGCCGCGGAGCCAACAAGCAGCGCACCATGCTGGACCTCATCGACGCTGCCCGCTTCCTCGCCCAGCAGGGATGGACCAAGCCTGAAAATCTCGTGGCCGTCGGTGCCTCGCACGGCGGACTCGTGGTGGCCACATCCGCGCTCATCGCACCGGAAGCCTTCGGCGCGGTCATCGCGGTGGCGCCGGTGCTGGACACCGTCCACCTGGACAGGCACGGTCTGGGACCGCAGTGGCTCCATGAATTCGGGGCCGACGGTGAATGCCCGGACGCCGTCCGTGCCGGCTATTCGCCCCTGCACCTGCTGGCCCGAATGGAAGCGGCCGCGCACCTGCCTCCGCTCCTGTGCTGCGTCATGGCCCAGGACGAGCGCGTCGACAACAGCGCAGCATTCCAGTTTGTGAACGGCATCCGCCAGCGCGGTGGGCAGGCCTGGCTATACCAGGAGAATGACAGCGGCCACAGCCACCGTGCAGCAACCGACGTCCAGGAGTTCTCGGCCACCGTGCTGGCATTCGCGGCTAATTGAAGATTCACAGCATGCATGGGCATTCCCCAAAAATGCTCAGCACCCTTTCTATTTTGGGCGGGTTGGGGCTAGTGTCGAAGCGTCCGATTTTCTTCGTCGGCAGCAAATGTGTCGCAGGTGCTTCCGGCCTTAGGGATAGGGAAGGGAACGAGCATGGCCTCGGAATCGCAGACCACCACCGACCACGACGAGATCCGTAAATGGGTCGAAAGCAACAAGGGCAAACCCGCCAGCGTCAGAGACACCGGGGGTGACGACGATGCGGGCATCCTGCGCATCGATTTCCCCGGCGGCGCCGGCGAGGACTCCTTGGAGCACATCAGCTGGGATGAGTGGTTCGACAAATTCGAAGAGAACAAGCTGGCATTCCTCTATCAGTCCGAAAAGGCCAGTGGAGAACCGAGCACATTTTTCAAGCTCATTCGCCGCTGACGTTGAGTGGAGCATAACGAACCGAAGGGAGACCGCCGTGGCTGAACGCGGGAACACCAAGCACGGGCAGCATCTGGATGACAAGATGCAGCAGGAAACACAGGGCATGGTCAAAGGCAACCAGCCCGCCCACGTTGAAGAGGGACGGGAAACCGAACCCTTCCCCGACGACACCGACGCCGCCGAGGTCCAGGACGCGGTAAACCCCGCTGCTGAAACGGGAGAGGCGAAGGACGAAGGGAACGTCCCGTGAGTGACCGGCTATCACGATACGCCGACCTCTACCGTCAGCCGGGACCATGGTGCCTGGCCTATGTCGACGCCAGCACCGGTACGGTAGACAGCCTCGAGGCCGCCGACGTCCAACCCGAGAATGTCCGCAACGCCCTGGCCGGGCAGGGAGCCTCCCACAAGGACCTGGACGCGATTGAACGGGCCATTCAGCCTGCGACAGGAGAGCCCTCACCTGTCAGCCGCTTCGTTCTGGTTCGGGACGGAGAGCTAGTGATCAATGACCTGCTCCCCGGACCTCTTGT
Source organism: Arthrobacter sp. GQ119 (assembly GCF_059759125.1). Classification (NCBI taxonomy): domain Bacteria; kingdom Bacillati; phylum Actinomycetota; class Actinomycetes; order Micrococcales; family Micrococcaceae; genus Arthrobacter; species Arthrobacter sp. GQ119. Next base: position 21,949 of record NZ_JCAXEA010000035.1, read on the forward strand.
CGTGCCAGAGCGCATCACCAGGGACGACGTCCCGGATCTGCTGCCCCTGGTGAAACACCAGCCGGACGAGTTTCCCTATCTGGTGGCAGAAGTGAGCCGCGATGAAGGCGAAATCCGGCTGCAGCGGGCAGGCAGGCAGGACGTGGACGCAAGCCAGCATGTTCAAGGATCGGAGGAGAACCTGAAGAAGGTCCCCGGCGGCGGCTGGTCGCAAGGCCGGTATCAGCATCGCACCGAGGACATTTGGCGGCGCAATGCTGACCAGGTAGTGCAGGAAATCGACAGGGTGATGACGGAAACGCATCCCCGGCTTCTTGTGCTCGCCGGTGATATCCGGGCGCGGCAACTGGTGGCAGAGCAGCTGTCCGAGGCGAGCAAGGCCGTGCTGAGTGTGGTCGATTCCCACACTCTTGCAGCAGGCTCGGACCGCGAAAAGTTCGAAGCAGAGGTCAGCGCGTTGGTGGCCCGGCAGTGGGCGGATGACCAGCAGCAGCTTTTGGATCGCCTGGCCGAGCAGGAAGGGCAGGCAAACCCGGAGTCGGCCACCGGAATCGATGCTGTGGTGCACGCCCTCCAGCAGGCTCAGGTGGACGTGTTGATCCTGGACGACCAGGCCCTCGCCGAGCACAGCCTGCTGGCGTTGGGTTCCGAACCGTGGATTGCCAACTCCGAGGAAGAATCCCTGGGGGCGGAAATCTTGGGCAGGGTCTCGGCGCCCGCGGCACTGCTGCGCGCGGCCGCCCTCACCGACGCCCGGATACAGCTCACGCCCGCAGCAGCACTGCCTAAGAATGCCGAGATTGCAGCCTTGCTCCGCTGGCCAACCGGACCCGAAGCCTCGCCAGCAAGCTAGCTACCTGTTCTGGCAAACGCAAAGGAGAACGCCATGCAGATCGATAAGAACCAGATCCTCGAGTTCCTCAGGTCCCGGGGAGACAACGACAAAGCCGCCCAGGCCGAGACGGAGCTGCCCGACCAGGTCGACACCGACCAGCACGCAGGACTGCTGTCCAACCTCGGCATCAACCCCGCGGAGCTGCTGGGCAAGCTTCCCGGCGGGCTCGGGGACAAGCTCGGAGGCCTGGGCCTCTAGACCGGACCTCTAGACTGGGCCGGCACTTCCGAACCCGATTTGGCCGGGCCCGGCACGTCCGAGCCCGGCACTGCTGAACCCGGCACTTCTGAACCCCGCATGTCGGAGCCAAACACCGGGCCAGGCACTGGCCGCTTGGCGCTGAGCTCCTCCTCCGTCTGGTGCCGGATCCGCTTCAGCACCCAGGGGACGAGGTACTTGCGCGCCCAGACCAGGTCCTCGGCACGGGCATGGCGCCAACTGCTCTCCGGTAGGTCCTTGGGCAGGTAGGGCCGGAGCGTATGCGGGACGTTGATGGTGTCCAGCACCATCTTGGCGATGGTGTGGTACCCGAGCGGCGAGAAATGCAGCCGGTCCGGATCCCACATCCGTGGATCGGCGAGTTCCTGCAGCGCCCACAGGTCTGCGATCACGGCGTCGTGCCGGTGCGCAACAGTGCGGATGTTCTCGTTGAAGATGGCGATCTTCGCCCTGTTGTGCCCGATCACCGGCGTCCCGCCCCAGTCCGGCCCGGCGAACAGCACGATCGTCGCCCCCGTGGTGCTCAGCAGCTCGACGCCGGCGTCCAGTCTCGCGGCCAACTTGTCCGGGTCGCTGCCCCGGAAGACAAGGTCGTTCCCGCCGCCGGAGAGGGTGATCAGGTCCGGCTGCAGTGCCAGCGCAGGCCCCGCCTGCTGGTCCAGGATCTGGCCGAGCAACAGGCCGCGCACGGCCAGGTTCGCGTAGGCAAAATCCTCGTGCCCCACGCTGAGCTCCTCGGCCACGCGGTCCGCCCAGCCGCGCAGCCCGCCCGGACTGCGCGGTTCCGGGTCGCCCACACCCTCCGTGAACGAATCCCCCAGCGCCACGTACCTGCTCCACGGGTGCGGGGCACCCTCCGGCTGCGCCGAACCGCGTGTCCCAGCACCAATACCCAGGGCGGCGCCGGTCCCGTCGTCGCCCGCTGTCAACGGAAGACGTACGACGCCGGTCCGGTCACCCTGGGAGGTGACCGAACCGGCGTCGTACTTCTTGAATGGACGGTGCATGGACTGTCAGGTTTCTGCCCGGGAGGCGTCCTCGAGGTTCACTAGCGATTGCCACTCATCATGGCCCCCGCGTCCCGGGAAAACCTTGGGAAAACCTTGGAGCGGCCCCGCCCATTCAGGGCAGCTTCCGAGGGGCGGCGCCGGTCCGGTTCGCTAGGCCTTGCGGGTGCGCACGAGGGCGGCCACGCCGGCGGCCAGCCCCAGCAGTCCTGCAACCAGGCCTGCCCAGCCGAGCGCGGTGGAGTCGCCGACGGCCGGGGACGTCGCCGATGCAGGGGTGGTTTCCGCGGCAGGCGTCTCAGCAGCCGCACCGTGGGCTCCGTGTTCGCCGGCCGGGGCTGTGGTGACGAACATCGGTGCCGGGTGCTCGGGCTCTGCCCCGCCGGCAGTCGGCGTCTCGTCCCAGTTCACCACCGTGCCGTCCGTGTAGGCCTGGGCTGCGGGCAGCACCACCGTGGTCCCTTCCTTGGGCAGCCGGCCCACGGAAATGGAGAACGTCTGGTATTCGTGCTGTGAAATCTGGTGGGCTGCGTCCGCCGTCCAGGTCACGGACGCGGCAGCCTTGGTGATGGTTGCCCCGTTGGCCGTCACGGGCTTGGGAAGCTCGGCTTCCTTGATCTCGGCCTTCCAGCCGTCCATGGGCTTGACCGAGACTGACGTGAATGGTGTGTCCTTCGGCAGGGTGACGGTGAGCTTGGACGTCTTGGCCGTCTCGGACTCATTGGGAACCCGGAAGGTCAACTGGGAGAAGCCGCCCTCGGAGGTTGAGGCAGGATCCACGTTCACGTGGGCGGATGCGGCCCCGGCGCCGAGGATGGTCAGGCCTGCTGCAGCGGCGAGAACCGCGGTTGTCTTGAAGGTACGGCGTGCTGTGGTGTTGTTCATGGTGGGTTGCCTTTCGCAGGCGCCGCCCGTTTGCCGGCCCGGCGCGCGTGGGTGTGGGGAATTCTGCTTCCCGCGCACCTTACTGCGACGCCGGGAGGGGGTCAGCAGGGCAAAGCACGCAGGAGGGCCGCTGCAGGCGGTCCGCGGAGGCTATGCAGGCGCAGGTTGCGCCATGGAGCAGGGATGAAAACGGGGTTGCGGGCAAAGGTCCGGGGGCCCGCCACCGGGATCACGGCCGGGCGCAGAACGTGGACCAGAGGGCGCAGCCAGGCAAGGAGCCGCCACAACGAAGCTTCGCCCCGGCGCAGGAACCAGGCTGTGGCGAGCGCGTGGCCGGCCAGCATGGCCACCGGATCAACGGCCGCTGCCGTGTGGGTGTCCATCCCCGCAGCAGCCGACGGGAGGCACTGCAGACTCGACGTGCCCGCATGATGGTGGCTTCCACCGGACACCGGGCCTTGGCACACAGCGCTGACCGACAAGGTGGTGAATGCCTCGTGCAGCACCAACTGGCCCGCGCCGAGCAGTCCGAGCAGCGTGGTGAAGGACAGCTCACGCCGCGTCAGCCAGGTCACGGGGACCAGCACAAGCGCGGCCAGGGCCAAGGTGATCATCGGCGCCGGAAGGATGCCGCCGCCCGCCACGTGGCCCCCGGCAGCCAGCCCCACTGTCAGACCGGTGACGGTCAGGGCGCGCAACAGGCGCGGCGGAGCATGGGGTTTCATCTGCTCCTCCTGTTCCTGGCTACACGGCGCTGCAGGGCATTGCGGCTGGATCCCAAGCTAGGAACCGGAGGATGGAAAAACCCTGCACGCCGGCTCCCCCGAACCGGGGCATAAACCTTGGGGCACGCCAGAATCCAGCCGCTGAACGGCTGCCCGGGCGCCCGTCCAGCATACCCGTCACCCGGGATGCGCGCCGTCTTCAGATGCCCTTGGCCGCCAGTCTTGGAGTTCGCTCCGGGGACGGCAGCCGGCTGCGGTTTACTCAGATAAGACTGCAGGAGCACGATGGCATATGAACACCATCAGGGCTTTGGCCGCCGGGGCAATGGCCGGTGCAGCGGGCACCACCGTGCTGAACGCCGTCACGTACCTGGACATGGTCTGGCGGGGCAGGCCTGCCAGCAGCACTTACTGCCGTGGCGGGTGCCCTGGTGGTCGGCAACGGCCCCATGACTGCCCTCGGGGTGACAGACCCCCGCACGTGGTCACGCACGGACTGTCTCAGCGACGTTATCCCGCACCTGGCCTACGGCGTCGTCGCCGGCGCAACCCTCGAGGCACTCGATCCTGCCGGTTGGCACCGGCTCAGGATTAGCCAAGGATCGTGCAAGTTTCGTGCGTGCAACGGCGTTGCCTCGGGCGCCGACGCGTACCTCACCAAACCCTTCCACCCTCACACGTTCCGGGAACTCGTGCAGCGGCTCTGCCCGCCGGAGCCCCGACACGCTCCGCCGGTACACCTCCAAGGAACAAACAAAGAATCACGGGCTTAGCCCGCCGGCCGCAGCGAGGTAATCATCCGCTTGATGTCCCGGTACTCGGCAGTGCCTGCGTACCTTTCCGCCATTTCGAGGTACGGCAGGGAGGGATCGCCGGGCGTCTCGTTGTTTCCGGGGTCATAGAACGCCCCGAACATGGCAGCAGTGGGCGGCCACGTGAAGAAGTGGAAGATGGGGCAGGCAGAGTCCCCGGTCGGCGGCGGGCCGGATGCGATGCCGTAGGCCGCCCCCGGAGTGTTGGCCGGCCCCGGGTCCGTGGCATTGCCGCGGGTCTCGAACACATACCGGGGTGTGAGCCCGTTCTGCGTCAGAGCCGGCATCTCCTGGGCGTCCAGAACGGAGTACGGATGCCGCTCCATGCACGTGGAACCGGTGGCCATATTGGTCCGGAGGGTAGCCAGCGGCTTGCCTGCCTGGTTGGTAATTTCCGCGAACGCGCCGCCGCCTTCAGGAAGTTCGCCTGCGGGATCCCTGACGCTCCACGCCGCGGGCAGGTCGAAGGTCAGCTGGCCGTCCGCCGTCGTGTATGTCTTCCAGGCTGCCGCCGGCGGGGTGGTGGCGCCGGTCGGGGTGGATGCCCCGTACGGGTCCGACGTCGGCGTCGGCCCCGGCGGGGCGGCCGTGGTTGCGGAGGTGACCGGGTCGGTCGCGGTGCCCGCCGGCGGCGCTGCCTGCTGTCCGCATCCGGCGAGCATCACAGCGAAAAGAAATGCCGCGGAAGCCGCGGCGCGGGACGATGCTGTTCTGCGCATGTCATTCTCCAGGGACCGGAAATAGGTCCCTTAAGTGTTGCGCCTTCCGCAGCTCCGTGATGTGGGCCGCTAGTGATTGACGCTGAACCGTTGTTGGCAATAACGATCGGCCCTGCGCCGGCAATTGGTCGAGTTAATGTCGATGTCCGTTAAGTTATGGTCCCGTCCACGTGACGCTGCCGCCGCGCCTCCTGCTTCCCGGCGCCGCGCAAATGCTAGGTTCGATGGAGAAGAACCGTCCGCGCCATCCCCGTCTCCAAACCCATCGAAAGAGCAACAACAGTGGAATCGCCTGCACCTGTCCGGATACTGACCGTTTGCACGGGGAACATCTGCCGCTCCCCCGTGGCTGAGCGGCTGCTCCAGGCAGGGCTGGACCAGGTGCTGCCCGGCGGCTTCGAGGTCCGCAGCGCCGGTACCCGCGCGTTGGTGGGCGACCCCGTTCAGCCGTTGTCCGCGGACATCATCCACACGTTCGGAGGAACCGCGGAAGGATTTGCCGCACGGCAGCTTACGGGCAGGATCCTGCGCCCGGTGGACATGGTCCTCACCATGACCTCCGCGCACCGCGGCGAAGTCCTCCAGCTCGACGCTTCCCTGCTCAAGCGCACCTTCACCATCCGCGAGTTCGCCCGGATGCTCGATGTCCTTGAGGAACGGGAGCCCCCGACGTCAGGAGGGAGCACCCAGTCAGGGGGGAGCACCCAGTCGGGAGACGAACACCGTGGCAACCACCACCGGATCAGTGCAAACACCGAGCTCTGGCGCGCCCTCCCGGCCCGTGCGGCTTCGGTGCGGCACCTGGCGCTGGCTCCAGAAGCGGCCGACAACGACGTCGTCGATCCCTACCGGCGAACCGCCGACTACTACCGGCAGATGGAAGACGAACTCGCCCCGGCCATCATCTCGGTCCTCCGCTTCGCCAGGCTGAACGCCCCGTCCTAAGCCGGTTAAACAGCGTACGACGCCGACGCGGTCACCTTGCGTTGGTGACCGTGCCGCCGTCGTACGCCCTATGGGTTCCCCCAGCAGACCCTGACATTCGTCACCGTATTCCCGCCCCCCACGGTCCGCGCGCTGTTCGCAGGTGCCGCTTTCCTGCTGCGCGTCCCGCACCGGGATCCGGAAGTCCGAAGCATCGGGTGCTTGCCTTTTGACTATGTGGGAGCCGGGTTGGGAAAACCCTGCGGCCGGGGTGCCCCCTTCGTTCCGTCAGCTCTGTTCCGTCAGCCATTTGCTTGCGTGCCCTTTCGAGCCGGATGTATAGTCGCTCATCCCCGCAACGGGGCGGCCCGGAGGTCAGGACTGGTGACGGCGATGAGGAAGATAATGTGGACCGTTGCCGCCGTGGCGGTGGTCTTCCTGATCATTGGCGGCACTGTAGAGGCCGTCGGATTCCTGCTGTGGGTGGCACCGTTCCTGCTGGTTGGTGCTGTGCTGCTGTTCTTCCTGAGCCGCTCCGGCGGCCGCCGCATCCCCTGACATCTTCGCCGTCCAGATACTGACCCAGGAAGATGAGGAGCCAGCAGTGAGCACCAGGAAAGCCAAACCCGGGGACGTGGCCACCCACCAGCTGATCATCATCGGCTCGGGCCCCGCCGGCTACACGGCGGCCATCTACGCTGCCCGGGCCGGCCTGGAACCACTCGTGCTGGCCGGCTCGGTCACCGCCGGCGGTGCGCTGATGAACACCACCGAGGTGGAAAACTTCCCCGGCTTCCCGGCCGGGATCCAGGGCCCCGAACTCATGGACGGACTCCAGCAGCAGGCCGAGCGCTTCGGCGCCAAGGTCGTGTTCGACGACGTCACGGACGTCCAGCTCAAGGGGCACCTCAAGCGGGTGGTCACCGGCGGCGGCGAGACGCACGAGGCGCCCGCGGTCATCCTGGCCACCGGCTCCGCGTACAAGGAACTCGGTTTGGCGGAGGAGAAGAAGTTCAGCGGCCATGGCGTCTCCTGGTGCGCCACCTGCGACGGGTTCTTCTTCCGCGACCAGGACATCGTCGTCGTCGGCGGCGGTGACTCCGCCATGGAGGAAGCCACCTTCCTGACCCGCTTCGGAAAGTCCGTGACCGTCGTCGTCCGCAAGGGCGAACTGCGCGCCTCCCGCATCATGGCGCAGCGTGCCAAGGACAACCCGAAGATCAGCTTCGCCTGGAACTCGGCCGTCACCGCCATCCACGGCGACGGCAAGGTCAGCGGCGTGACCCTGACGGACACCCGCACCGGCGAAACCCGGCAGCAGGCCGCCACCGGGATTTTCGTGGCGATCGGGCACCTGCCGCGCACGGAGCTGGTGGCCGGGCAGGTGGACCTGGACGCGGAGGGCTACATCAAGGTGGACTCACCCACTACCTGCACCAACCTGAGCGGTGTGTTCGCGTGCGGGGACGCCGTGGACCACCGCTACCGCCAGGCCATCACAGCCGCGGGAACCGGCTGCGCCGCGGCCCTCGACGCGGAGCGCTACCTCGCCGCGCTTGAGGATGCGGACAGCATCGCCACCGCACTGGTGGAAGAACCCACCCACTCCTAGCATCTGCCCGCCCGCCCAACTACGAACTGAGGACACCTTGGAGTGGCCGGCACATGAAGAATGGCCGGAGGAAGACTGGCCGGACGGGCCTCTCGTGCTCGGCGTCCACTGGAATTTCCCGGAGCATCTCGTCCGCACGGCGGCCGACCTCGCGGCCGCGCTGGGACAGCATCTCGTGTGCGCCTTCGTGGATCCGGCCAGCTACCTGACCGAGTGGGACCCGAGCGGCGAGCTACTGGCCCATTCCCTGGATCCGGCGATCAATGAGGAAGCAGATTTCCCGTCGCAGGAACTGCTGCAGGCCCTCACATCGGTCCTCGGGGCACCTGGCGAGGGCTGGTCGTTCCGCGTTCTCAACGGTGATGTTCCAAAAGCCCTCGGCCGTTTGGCGGAGAGCACCGGCGCGTCACTGATCATCGTGGGCGCCGACCCGCCCGGAGCCGCGGCGTGGGTGGACAGGCTTCTCGCCGGGTCTGTGTCGGGGAGCCTGATCAGCCGCGGGCAGTGGCCCGTGCTCATCGTTCCGGAGATCGAGTGATTGGGGTCTGGTCCGGCCTGCGGAGTGGGTCTACATTGCTTGATGGGATGCTGCAGCCGCGGCTCCCGCAACACGCGTGCATGGTCCAGGAGGAAATGATGAGCCCCAACCCCAAGCAGCCCATTACCGATGACAGCATCAAGGTCCGCCAAGTCAACCACTACCAGTTCAGCTGGGTGGCAGGCGACCCCGGCAAGCCCGGCACCTGGACCCTCCAGCTGGTCCTTGACCAGGGTGCCTGGGAGGAAGTCCTCACCCTCGACTCGCAGGATGCCGATAACCTTCAGGACCTGCTGTCGACCTCGGAAACGGTGTTCTACGACGTGCCCCGCCGGACCCTGATGTTCGGCACCACCAGCGCCGGGCACCAGTAACCACGGGCATTTACCGAGAACGGGCTGGCACAGGGGCTCGAGAATAACCGAAAACTCCATCCTGCGTACACCATGGCGAAACCTTCCAAGAGCAAACTGGGATCGGATGCCGATTACCTGGAAGGGAATCCACAATGGGGAATCAGGACGAACTCACTGCCGCGGCGCGCGAAGACCTCTCGCCCGGTGACCTTGTTGAAGCGCGGCGCGGCGGGCGTCTGCTGCACCGGGGCACCGTAACGGATGTGGCCCACAACCACGGACTGCTGTGGATCATGGACACCCTCACAGGCGGGCGCAGACTGCTTGACCATTCCGAACTGGAGATTACGCGCGCCCCGGCCCCTGAAGTCCCGGCGGCGGTCCCGCCCCAGGTCACGGCTGCCGGCTAGCTGCCGGATTCCACCGCAGTAGAGGGTGTTCACCATGGCGGATATTCAAATACAAGACGAAGCGCCCCGGCCCGTTGCGGCAATCGACGCGATCTCAGCACTCCTTGCTGAACAGCTGGCCGCGATGCTCTCCCAGGACCCTGGGGTGCGGGCAGGATCTCCGGACGCAGCCCGGAAAATGAGATCCGCCGCGCGCCACTCGCGGTCGCTCCTGGAGGACCACCGCAAACTCTTCAACAAGGGCGCGGTCAAGACGCTCCGGACCGAGCTCAAGTGGGTGGCCCACTCCGTGGGACCGCTGCGCCACGCCACGATAATTGACGGACACGTTCACAGGCCCACCCCGGACCTGCCCGGGCTGAATGAGCTCGGCCTGGCCTTTGGACCGGGTGAAAGTGCGCATGGTGCCGGGTACGACGCGGCCTACGGGAACGCACTCGCCGCCCTGGACTCAGAGCGCTATTTCAGGCTCATCCGGGGGTTGCAGGCGTTCTGCTCGGCCCCTCCGATGCGTTCCGTAAGGAAGCGCGCGTAGCCCCTCGGGCGGCGCACCCCCCCATATGGGCGGTTTGTCGCCGCCGGTTTCCAAGGTTTCTTGGAGTGCGATGACGCACGATGGGCGGCGTAGCGCAGGAGTGTGAAGCATGTCTTCCCTCCATTGACACGCAGTTTCCACAGGCCATAGCCATGGGGCCGGGCTGGGCCGCAGCTGATCCCGGACGGGTTGGTTTCATCGTCCGGATGACTTTCATCGCCGAAGAGAAACTACGAACTGATGAAAAAAACGCTCCGCTGGTTCAGCCATTTGCTCGTTGTGTCCATCGTCGCCGCGGGAGGCCTGGTGGGCGTC